>JAYSCE010000095.1:0-5276 GCA_041915035.1 Xanthobacter sp. | reverse complement strand
CACCCGAACGCCGTGAGGGCCCGGGACAAGCCCGGGCATGACGCCGGAAAGGAAGGCGTAGACGGCCATAGGGCCCCCGCTCACCCGGTCCGCACCCCCAGCAGGCCCAGCGCCTGCTTCGCCGCGCGCTCGCCCGAGAGCCAGGCGCCGCCCACCGTGCCCCACAGGGTCTCGTGGGTATGCTCGCCAGCGAAGACGAGCCGCCCACCCACCGTCTCGGTGAAGGCGCGGCGCATGTTGCCGAAGCCCGGCAGGGCGCAGGAGAAGGCGCCCAGCGCCCACGGCTCCTTGCTCCAGCGGGTGGCGAACACCTTGGTCACGCGCGCCGCCGCATCCGCCCCGAACTCGCGCGTCAGCGCCGCCTTCACGAAGGCGGCAGCGGCCTCGGGCGGGCTGTCGGCGAGGCCGGCGGCCACGTCGCCGCCCACCTCCAGGCTGTAGAGATCGGTGCCGCCGATGCGCGCGCGCAGGGCATAGGCGCGCGGGCCGTCGGCGCGGAAATAGATCAGCTCGTCGGCGCCGAGATTGCCGGGATTGCGCGGCAGGCGGAAGCCGATGTGGTCGAAGGCGCCGAGCGTGATCTTCTCGATCGCCGTGCGATAGCGCGGCGGCAGGTTCGGCCCGATGCGCAGCTTGCCGGCGGCGATGACGCTGGGCGGCACCGCGACGATCACCGTGCGGCCCGTCACGCTGCCCTTGCTGGTCTGCACCGAGACGAGGCGCGGGCTGAGGTCGATGGACCGCGCCACCACCTCGAGCCGCACCGTGAGCGGCCGGGCGAGCTGCGCTACCAGCGTGCCCACCCCCTGCCGGCAAATGTCCTCGCTCTCGCGCTCGTCGGCGCGGGACACGTCCACGGTGGAGACCTGATCCAGCTCCTTGGCACAGTTGAACGGGCCGAGGACGAAGCGAGCGCTCGGCCCCCACGGCCCGAGGTCCGGCAGCGCGCGGGAAGCGGCCATGTCGCGGTTGGCGTCGCCGGCGGCGACGATGGCCCGCTCGCCCCGGCGCACGGTGGCGACGAAATCCTCGTAATCGGTATCGCCCGCCTCGCGCCCGTTCACATAGAGCCGGCCGCCCTCCGGCGCACGATAGATGTCGAGCCCCTCGGCCCGGCCGAAGGCGGCCATGGGGCGCGCGGCCGGCATGTTGAGGCGCGGCGCGCCGAGGTCGAACGGCACGCCGAACTGGCTGGTGTCGGTCACCGTGCGTCCGCCCACCTGCTTGCCGGCCTCCAGCAGCACATAGCTGCGCCCGGCCTCGGCGATACGCCGCGCGGCGGCGATGCCGGCGGCTCCGGCGCCGATGATGATGACGTCCGCCTCGATCTGCTGGCCGAGCGCGCGCGAGGTCGCGAGGCTCAGGCCGACGAGCGGGGCAGCCACCAGCGCGGCACCACGGGCGATGAGCGCGCGGCGGGAAAGGGAGAGGCGATCGGGTCCGGTCACGGGCGGAACGCTACCATGGGGCGCAGAGCGGGGCGAGAGGGCGGGCCGCCCTCTGCGGTAAACGCGCGACAACACGGACTTTCCGGCGTTTTCCGCTCCAACCTTCGCAAAATTGTAAGCCGGCATGTGGATAAAGGGGCGCGCGGACGGGCCGCCCCGCTCGCGCTCAGGAAGGGCGGGGAGACCCATGAAAGACCCGGTTCAGAAGACCATCGGCTACAGGCTCACCCACACGGCGCGGCTGCAGAAGGCGCTGTCGGCCCGTCTCCTCGCCGGTCTCGGGCTGTTTCCGGGGCAGGAATCCGTGCTCAAGCTGCTGTGCGAGGCGGACGGCCGCACCATGGGCGATCTCGCCTCGGCGCTGCGGGTGCGTCCGCCCACCGCCTCCAAGACCATCGCCCGCCTCACCACCCAGGGCCTCGTGGAGCGCCGCGCGACCGATGGTGACGGCCGCCTCGTGCGCGTCTTCCTCACCGATGCGGGCCGCGAGCGCGGCGCCTCCATCGACACGGTGTGGGACCAGCTGGAGGCCGAGATGGTGCTCGGCCTCGACAGCAAGGAGAAGAAGCGGCTGCGCAAGCTCCTGCGCAAGGTGGAGAAAAACCTCGCCGTGCGGCTCGGTGCCGACGGCGGCCTCGACGATGAGGCCGAGCCCGGCGACGAGGACGAGGACGCCTGAGGGGCGTCCGCCCCCTCACGCCACCGGCCTTGCGCCCGGCGCATGGAGCGCTGCGCCACCATGCGCCTGACCGCCCTTTTCTCCCGGCCCGTCCCGCGCTATGCGTTGGCTGATCGATTTTCAATCGATTAAAGCCACACATCGGCAAAAGCCGCCGCGCCAACGGAAAAACCTCAGAACGCCGGCCGGCTCCGGCGCTGCACCGGGGGAAACATGTCCAACGCCATCGATCTCAAGGACCGCTTCGCCATCGTCACCGGCGGCGCGCAGGGCATCGGCCGCGCCGTGGTGGAGCGCTTTCTCGCCTCCGGCGCCCGCGTCGCCATCTTCGATCGCGACACCGACCTCGTGGTGAAGACCGCCGACGAACTGGGCCGCGCCCGCGTGATGCCCGTGACCGTCGACGTGAGCCGCCTCGCCGACGTGGAGCGCGCAGTGGCCGAGGTGCATGCCGAATTCGGCCGCATCGACATCCTCGTCAACAATGCCGGCGTCGCCGGCGCGAACCACAAGGTGTGGGACTATCCCGAAGCGGAATGGAAGAAGGTGATGGCCATCAATCTCGACGGCCCCTTCTTCTGCTGCCGCGCCGTAGCGCCGCACATGATCGCGCAGAAATACGGGCGCATCGTCAACATCGCCTCCATCGCCGGCAAGGAGGGCAACCCCAACGCCTCCGCCTATTCGGCCTCGAAGGCCGGCGTCATCGCCCTCACCAAGTCGCTGGGCAAGGAACTGGCCGAGTACGATATCGCGGTGAACTGCGTGACGCCTGCCGCCGCGCGCACCGCCATCTTCGACCAGATGAGCCAGCAGCACATCGACTACATGCTCTCCAAGATCCCGCGCGGGCGCTTCGTGCAGGTGGACGAGGTGGCGGCGACCATCGCCTTTGCCGCCTCGGCCGATTGCTCCTTCACCACGGGCGCGGTGTTCGACCTGTCCGGCGGCCGCGCCACCTATTGAGGATCGCCATGCGCGCGCCGGGAGACACTCACGTCACGCCCGCCCCGGCGCCGCTCGTCGGCATCGCGCTCATGTGCCTCGCGGTGATGAGCTTCGCGCTCACCGACACCACGGCCAAATGGCTGAGCGCCCACATCAACGTGCTGATCGTGGTGTGGGCGCGCTATGTCATCCACTTCGCCTTGTCGCTGGTGGTGTTCAACCCCTGGACCGTGCCGGGGCTGATGCGCACCAAGCGGCCGGGGCTGCAGATCGTCCGCTCCGCACTTCTGTTCGCCACGACGGCGCTGAACTTCACGGCCCTCCAGTTCCTGCAGCTGGACCAGACCGTCTCCATCATGTTCTCCATACCCTTCTTCGTGGCCCTGTTCGCCGGGCCGCTGCTGGGGGAGCGGGTGGGGCTGGAGCGCTGGCTCGCCATCATCGTCGGCTTCGCCGGCATCCTGGTGGTGGTGCGGCCGGGGGCGGGCGGCATCCATCCCGCCGCGATCCTCTCGCTGGTGGCGGCGGCCACCTACGCGCTTTATTCCATCACCACGCGCATGCTGGCGCGCACGGACGCCAGCAAGACAACGCTGTTCTACACCGCGCTGGTCGGCTCGGTGGTCGCGAGCATTCCCCTACCCTTCGTGTGGGAAACGCCCCGCGACCCGATGGTGATCGGCGCCATGGTGGGCCTCGGCGCGGTGGCGGGCGCGGGCCATTTCGTGCTGATCCTCGCCCATGCGCGGGCGCCGGCCGCGACGCTTGCGCCCTACATCTACACGCAGATCCTGAGCATGATCGCGCTCGGCTGGCTGGTGTTCGGCCAGGTGCCGAGCCTATGGACGCTGGCCGGGGCCGCCGTCGTCATCGCCTCGGGCGCCTACCTTCTGGTGCGCGACGCGCAGATGCGGCCCCATTGACCGAATAAAGCGAAAGCCTTCTCTGTTTCGTCAAA
The DNA here is from genome assembly GCA_041915035.1 of Xanthobacter sp. Classification (GTDB taxonomy): domain Bacteria; phylum Pseudomonadota; class Alphaproteobacteria; order Rhizobiales; family Xanthobacteraceae; genus Xanthobacter. The sequence continues at coordinate 1,243 of JAYSCE010000095.1, read as the reverse complement.
TTGCACCTTATGCTGGGCCTCACTCTTCCCAGCTCGCAGGATCATCATGAGCGCCGCCCGTCTTCTCGTCGTCGAAGGAAACACCGCAGAGGCCCGCGCGCGGCAGGTGGCTTTCGGCGGACAGGCGGCGAGCGAGGGCTATGCGCAGCTGTTGCGCGAGCTGTTCCCCGGCGCGGTGACGGTGGACATCTGCTACCCCGCCGATGCCGGCGCGAACCTGCCGGACGCAGGGGGCCTCGAAGGCTATGACGGCATCGCCATCACCGGCTCGTCGCTGAACATCTATCACGGCGGCCCCGAGATCACGCAGCAGATCGAGCTGATGCGGACCGCCTTCACCACGGACGTCCCCGTCTTCGGCAGTTGCTGGGGCCTGCAACTCCTCACCGTTGCGGCGGGCGGCGCGGTGCGGCGCAATCCGCGCGGGCGGGAGGTGGGCTTCGGCCGGCGCATCCGCATGACGGCGGACGGCGCCGCGCACCCCATGTTCGACGGCAAGCCGCCCGTATTCGAGGCGATGACCGTGCATCTCGACGAGGTGGAGACGCTGCCCGAGGGGGCGCGGCTCCTCGCCAGCAACGACCATTCGGTGGTGCAGGCGGCGGAAATTCCGGTGGGGCGCACCACGTGCTGGGGAGTGCAGTATCACCCCGAATATCCGTTCCGCGAGATGGCCGCCATCTTCCGCCGGCTTCAGCCGTCGCTGGTGGCGGAGGGCTTCTTCCCGGACGAGGAGGAAGAGGCCGCCTTCATCGCCGACCTGGAGCATTTCGAGCGTGAGCCCGGCAACGCGGCGCTCGCCTGGCGGTACGGCATCGATGGCGCGGTGATCCGCAAGGACGTGCGCACCCTCGAGATCGCCAACTGGATCACCCACCAGGTGCTCCCCGGCCGCGCCCGCCGCAATCGCGGCTGAATCCCTCCATCGCGACCTTGGCAATTGTGCCCGGCCCGCGTTGCGGCGAGACTTGCCGCAACGGCGGACCCCGAGCGGATGCGGAGCCGCCGGTTTGGGAGGGGCACCATGAAGACCATTTTCGCAGCCGGCCTGCTGCTGGCGGCCGGAACGTTCGCCGTGCAAGCCGCCGACGCGCCGCGCGTCGTCGGAAACTGGACCAGCAACGGCGATTTTGCTGCCGCCCGCATGGGCAAGGGGCCATTCTTCGACCCGTCCAAGCTCACGCTTTACAAGGACGAGAAGGTCATTTCCTACCGGGTCGAGATGCAGGATGGGCGCGCGTTT
>JAYSCE010000094.1:0-11219 GCA_041915035.1 Xanthobacter sp. | reverse complement strand
GGCGAACCCGTGGGCCTCAGCGCCGGACGCCTTGAGCGCGTCCACCGCCTCCGCCAACACGTCCGGCCGGCGGCCGGTGAGCACGAGGCGCGCGCCTTTTGCCGCCAGCGCGGTGGCGATGGCGCGGCCGATACCGCTTGATCCGCCGGTGAGGAGGATCCGCTTTCCTTGAATGTTCATGGCCGCTCTCTCCGCCCTCACTCCGCCGCGGGCGGATAGTTGGAGGGGAAGAGCGCCCGCCGGGAAGCCTCGTCGCCCGATGCCTTGAACGTGTGGTCCTTGCCCACCTCGCGGGCGCGGACTGCGGCGGGACGGGCATCGATCTCGGCGAACCAGCGCTTGATGTGCGGGAAGCGCGCGAGGGGATCGTCCTCGCCCTTCAGCACGCGTGATGCCCGGAGGATCCAGCCCCAGGCCGACATGTCGGCGATGGTGTAGTCCTTGCCCGTGATGTAGGGGCGGGTGGCGAGGAGGTCGTCGAGCACTTGATAGTGCCGCTCCGCCTCACGCCGGTAGCGGTTCACGGCGTAGCCGAGCCCCTCGGGCGCGGCATGCTGGAAATGCACCGCCTGGCCGGAGAACGGCCCGAGTCCGCTGGCGATGAACAGGAGCCAGGACAGCAGTTCCGGACGGTCCTTCGGATCACCCCCGAAGCGGCCAGTCTTCTCCGCGAGATAGATGAGGATCGCGGTGGAATCGAACACCCGCGCCTCCCCGCCCCCCGGCCCGTCGGTATCCACGATGGCCGGCACCTTGCCGTTGGGATTGATGGCGCGGAACGCCGGCAGGTGCTGCTCGCCCTTGGCGGTGTCCACGGGGATCACCTCGTAGGGAAGGCCCGTCTCCTCCAGGAAGAGCGCGACCTTGGCCGGGTTGGGCGTGGGATGGAAATAGAAGCGGATCAACGGGTTCACCCTTCGCTGGCAGCCGCCGAAGCGGGCGCGTTTGCGTTTTAGAACGACTGATATAGAATGCACGCATCGGACGCCCGTGCAAGCTGTCCGCATCGCAAATTCCTGTCGCATGCCAGATCCTGGCGGCGGCATGACACGTCATGGATAATCCAGAATGATCGATCTGCATTATTGGCCGACCCCGAACGGTCACAAGATCACGATGTTTCTCGAAGAAACGGGCATCGACTACAACGTCATCCCCGTCGACATCAGCGCGGGCGATCAATTTAAGCCAGATTTTCTTGCCATTGCCCCCAACAACCGCATGCCGGCCATCGTCGATCATGCGCCTGCGGACGGCGGCGCGGCCATATCGGTGTTCGAGTCCGGCGCCATCCTCCTCTATCTCGCGGAGAAGACCGGCCGCTTCGTTCCGACCGACGTGCGCGGGCGGAAAAGCGTGCTGGAATGGCTGTTCTGGCAGGTCGGCGGGCTCGGCCCCATGGCGGGGCAGAACCACCATTTCGTCCAGTACGCGCCGGAGCGGATCCCCTATGCCATGGAGCGCTACGTGAAGGAGACGAACCGTCTCTACGGCGTGCTCAATACCCGCCTCGGCAAGAGCGCCAACGTGGCGGGCGAGGACTATTCCATCGCCGACATGGCCATCTACCCCTGGATCGTGCCACACCTGCGCCAGCAGCAGGATCTCGACACCTTCCCGAACCTGAAGCGCTGGTTCGATGCGGTGGCGGCGCGCCCCGCCACCATCGCCGCCTACGCCAAGGGCGAGCCCTTCACCAAGCGGCCGACCGTGACGGAGGAAGGCAAGAAAATCCTGTTCGGCCAGACCGCGCGGCAGGCCGGATGACGCCTGCCCCGGCGGGGGTTACGCTGCGCCGGGTTGAAAAGACGCGGGAAAGACGGGGTACCATGGCGCGGCCGAGGGCGTTCAACGAGGGCGAGGTACTGGACGCGGCGTTGCGCTGCTTCTGGACCCGCGGCTACGAAGCGACCTCGGTCCGTGACCTCGCCGCCTCCATGGGCCTCACCGGCGCCAGCCTCTACAACGCCTTCGGCGACAAGCGCACGCTCTATGAGAAGGCGCTGGAGCGCTATGCCAGCCACAGCATGGCGGAACGCATCCGTCGGCTGGAGGCCCCCGGCATCGCCCCGCGCGACGCCATCGCCGCCTTCTTCCGGGAGACACTGGAGCGCGCGCTGGACGATCCGGACATGAAAGGCTGCTTCGTGGTGAATGCGGCGGTGGAGATGGGGCCGCACGACCCCGAGCTGCGCGCCGCCGCCCTCGCCTCCCTCGGCGAGGTGGAAGCCTTCCTCACCCGCCGCGTCGAAGCCGGGCGCAAGGACGGGACGATCCAGAAGCGGGAGACCGCGCAGGATCTGGCACGCATGCTCCTCGGCGTCCACCTCGGCCTGCGCGTGCTGGCGCGCCTGCGCCCCGGCCGTGAACTGCTGGAGGGGGTGGTGAAGCCTGCCCTCGCCGCCCTCGATCCGCGCCCGCCGGGCTGATCCGGCAGGCGATCCCTCCCCCGCAGCAGGACGCCTTCCATGATCCGGGCCTTTGTGTTCGATGCCTATGGCACGCTGTTCGATGTTCAGTCGGTGAGTGCCGTCACCGACGCGGCCTTTCCTGGCCATGGCGAGATCATCACGCAGGTGTGGCGCATGAAACAGCTGGAATACAGCTGGCTCTGCTCGCTGATGGGGGACTATCAGGACTTCTGGTCCGTCACCCGCCGCGCCCTCACCTACACGCTCGGCATCCTCGGGCTCCAGCCGACCGAAGCGTTGTTCGATGCCCTCGCCGAGGCCTACAATCGCTTGACGCCCTATCCTGACGCCGCCGAAGCACTGGCCGCCCTCACCGGCGTGCGACGGGCGATCCTCTCCAACGGAAGCCCCGGCATGTTGCAGGCGCTGGTGGGCAACTCGCCGCTGGCGCCCTTCATCGAGGACACCATCAGCGTCGATGCGAAGCGCTGCTTCAAGCCGGATCCCCGCGCCTATGCGCTGGTGGAGGAACGCCTCGGCGTGAAGCCCGGCGAGGTGATGTTCGTTTCCTCCAACGGGTTCGACATCGCCGGCGCCAAGAAGTTTGGCTTCAACGTCGCCCGCATCTCGCGCGTGCCGGAAGCCGCCCTCGCGGCGGAGCTGGCGGCGACCGGGCCGCTGACGGCCTCGACCTTCTACCGCGCCTTGCGGACGCAAGAGGAAGCCCTCGGCCATGCGCCGGACGTGGTGGTCACCAGCCTTTCGGAATTGGTGACTCGGCACACCGCGGGCTGAGGCGGGGCGCTATTTCGGCAGGGCTTCCACGAAATCCTCCTGAAACTCCTTCAGTTCCACCGGATTAAGATCGGACACCGCCCAATAGGAGAGCCCCGCCTCGCTCCAGCCCATGAGCGTGTAACCGTCGCGGCCCTTCACCGTGTGGGCGTCGGACGCGCCGGGCCAGACGAAGACGTTGATGACATGGCCGTTGCGGCGATAGACCAGCGCCGCCACGACCCGCCCCCCCACATAATCGAGCCGCCCGCCCACCAGCGGAAACCCGCGTGCAGCAAGGTCCACCACCGGCGGGGAAAAATCGATGCGACCGCCGAACCACGGCTTCACCGTGTGCCGGTTGGAGGAGGCCACGTCGGTGAGGTGATCGGCCAGCAGGGATCGGACATGGCCGGCGACCAGCTCATTCTCCAGCGCGTCCCCGCGCGGCGGCAGCACGGCGATGAAGAGCGCGACCGCCAGCACCGCGAGGGAGGGCACGAGGCTCCAGCGCGCGAAGCGCTCGCGCGAAACGGCCGGCGCGACGCCCCACAACCGTCGCCAGAGCGCCGCCGGGCTCCATTCATTCCCCCGCGAGGTCGAGGCCTCCTCCGCCGTGAGGGCGGCGGCCACGCGCGCGTGCAGCCCCTCCGGCACGGGCCAGCGCGCCGCGCCGGAGGACAGGAGCGCGTGCGCATCTTCCAGCCGCCGCAGGTGCGCCGCGCAGGCGGGGCAGGAGGCCAGATGCCGCTCCACCTCCATCACATGGACGGCGTCGAGTTCCCCGTCGAGGTAGGAATTGAGAAGCGCCTCCCAATCCGCGCAGGGCTCGGGCCAGCGCCCCGGATCTTCGCTCATCGCACCGCCTCCGCCCCTCCGGCGACGCGCTCCCACAGATCGGCGAAATGGCGCCGCGCGCGAGAGAGGCGCGACATGACGGTGCCCACGGGCACGCCCGCGACGTCCGCGATCTCGCGATAGGAGAGGTCATCCAGCTCGCGCAGCACCAGCACCTCGCGCAGGGGCTCGGGCATCAGTTCGAGAGTGCCGCGCACCCGATCCGCCTGCGCTCGGCGGAGCAGGATGGTTTCGGGCGTCTCGCCGTCCGCCAGAAGATCGAGCGCGTCCGTCCCTGCCTCCTCGTCCCCGGACGGGAGGTCCGGCGCGCGGTGCTGCATCTCGCGACGACGGTGGTCGCGCCAGTTCAGGTGGCAGTTGCGCACGATGGCGAGCAGCCAGGCGCGCGCGCTGCCGCCCCGGAAATCGGCAAAAGCGCGATAGGCGCGCAGATAGGCGTCCTGCACGATATCCTGTGCCGCATCCGCATCGCGGGTGAGATAGCGGGCGAGCGTATAGGCGGCGTCGAGATGCGGCAGCATGCTGGCCCGGAAACGCGCCGCCTCCGTCGCGGTGAGAGGCCGGCCGGGCCGCGTCTCCTCGGCGCGCAGGGCAGCGCCCTCCACCGGTGCGGCGGCCACGGCGAAGAGGGCGCACACCGCAGGGGCGACGGCAGCCAATAGGCCGCGCAGCCCTCCCGGACCGGCGCCGCGCCACCGCCGCCCGCCTGCCAGCGGGAAGGTCGCAATCGAGATCATCCCATGCCCATTCCAGATGGAGGGAGCGGCCGCAGCCGCCCCCCGACCGGGCGTCAGCCGCCCGCTTTCACGATGACCTTTCCGACCATGTGCGGGTGAAGGGAACAGAAATACGAGTAATCTCCCGCATTCGTGAAGGTGAAGGAAAACTTGCCTTCCGTATCGAGAGCCTTCGAGCGGAACGCCTGCTTTTTATCCACCACGGTGTGTGGAATATCGTCATTGTTGATCCAGGTGACCGTGGTCCCCGGCGTCACGGTGACTTCGGCGGGCGTGAAGGTAAAATTGTCGATGCTGACGGTGACGTCCTCGGCGACGGCCGGCGTGGCGAGCGCACCAAGGGCAAGACAGATGGCGAACGCCGCGACCTGCGGCGGGATGAGAAGACGCGACGGTTTCAAGGGAAGCTCCTTGCTGGATGACGCCGGCCGCAGCCGGCCGTAACACGGCGGCGAACGTCGCTTCAGCCTTCGAGGGGGCTGTCGATGATGGCGAGCGGCTCCGAGCCGCGGACGAAATTGACCGTCGCGATGCCGAGGTTCTTCCTCAGTTCGCCCGCCGGCAGCTTCAGCGGCCCCGGCGAGGGCGCTGTGCCGGGCGCGGGCTGCGGGAAGGCGGTGGAGCGCGCGGTGTGGAAGGAGACGTTGCCCTCCACCTTCTGCATCACCTGATGGATATGCCCGTTGAGGACCGTCACCGAGCCGAACCTTTTCAGGTAGGACAGGGCTTCCAGCCCATCGGCGGTGCCCCAGCCCCATTCGGGATAGACGGTCCAGAGCGGGATGTGGGCGAACACCACGAGAGGCGTCGAGGACGGCAGGCCGGCGACGTCATTCTCCAGCCATTCCAGCTGCTCGGCACCGAGATTGCCGAGGCCGCCCGCCTTCAGGTTCACTACGTTGACCAGCGCGATGAAATGCACGCCGCCATGGTCGTAGCTGTACCAGCCCGCGCCCTTCGATCCCTTGCCGTAGCGATCGAGATAGGCCTTGCCCTGCCCCTCATCGAGCAGATCATGCTCGCCGGGGACGTAGAAGACGGGGATGCCGGCTTCCTTGATGATCTGGTCGGCGTCGTCGAACTCCTTGTCCTTGGACAGGTGGCTGATGTCGCCGGTGTGGATCATGAAGGCGGGCTTTTCCTTCAGGGTCCGGATGCGCGCCACCGCCTCGCGCAGCGTGCCCAGCGCATCCGGGTTGGCGGCCTTGTCGAAGCCCACATGGCTGTCGGAAATCTGAAGGAAGGTCAGCGTCTTCGCCGGCTCCGCCGCGAGCGCGCGCCCGAGGCCGACGCCACTCGCCACCCCACCCGTCATGGACCAGAGGATGCCGGTGCCGGCCCAGGTCATGCACTCAAGGAAGCCGCGCCGGTCGATGCCGTCCGCGTCGCGCAAGGAGGCGGTCTCGGAGGACGGCCCTTCGTGTCTGCTCATGGATCTCTCCGCGTGGCGCCGGGTGCTCCCGGCGCTGGGACCGCGCGCCCGTTTGGAGAGGCGCCGGTCGAGGCGTGGGCGTCACCTCGGGGCGTCCCACAGGGGCCAAGACCGGGGAGCGGGCCGGTTTATTCCCGACCGGAGAGATTTTTTGCGGCGGACGACACCGGCAGGGCGGCGAGCCGGCTGCGCAGGCGGGGCACAGCGAACGCCACGAAAGCGCGCAGCTTGGCCGCCGGCAGGCGCGCCTCGGGATAGACGATGGCCACCGGCAAGGGCGGCCCTTCATAATCTTCCAGCAGCAGCATGAGGCGCCCGGCCGCCACCGCCTCCTCCACCTGATAGGAGAGCACGCGCGTGATGCCACGGCCGCGCACAGCGGCGTCGATGGCGGCCTCAGCGCCGTTCACCACATAATGCGGGCGCACCGTCACCTGCTTGCGCGACCCGCCGCCTGGACCGGGCGCGAAGCTCCAGATGGCATTGTCGGTGATCTGGGAGAAGGAGACGATGCGGTGGCCTGCGAGGTCCGCCGGCAAAAGCGGCGCGCCGTGGGCGGCAAGATAATCGGGGCTGGCGCAGACCACGCGCCGCACCTCCCCTACGCGCGTGGCGACCAGGCTGGAATCGGGCAGTTGGCCGATGCGCACCGCCGCATCGTGGCCTTCATCGATCAGGCTTACCACGCGGTCCACCAGCAGCAGACGCGCCTCCAGCTTCGGATTCGCCTCCAGCAACTCCTCAACCAGCGGCGCCACATGCAGACGGCCGAAGGTGACCGGCGCGGTGAGGGAGAGGAGGCCGCGCGGATCGGTGCGCTCGCCCGCCGCGAGTTGGTCCGCCTCGGCGAGTTCGGCAAGGATGGCGCGGCAGGCGGCGAGATAGCGCTCGCCCGCCTTGGTGAGATGCAGCGCGCGCGTGGTGCGGTGGAGGAGACGGGTGCCCAGCCGCTCCTCCAGCAGCGCCACGGCCCGCGTGATGGCCGCCGGCGAGCGCCCCAGCCGCCGCGCCGCACCGGCAAGGCTCCCCTCGTCCAGCGCGGCGACGAAGGCGGTCATGGCGTCGATGCGGTCCATGGTTCGATTTCAACTAATGAAACAATAGCTTTCAGATTATAGCCATTCAGCACAACAGCGGAAAGCCCTAGCTATTCGTCACTGGGCCGCGATCGAACGCCGGCCCGACCCCAAGCGAAACGCGAAAGGCGCCCCCATGGACCACACCAGCCGCATCCCGGCCCTCGATCCCGCCACCACCGCCGGCAAGGCCAAGGAGCTGCTCTCCGCCGTCCAGGCGAAGTTCGGCGCCACGCCCAACCTGTTCAAGGTCGCCGCCAACGCCCCCGCCGCCCTGGAAGGCCTCATCGGCCTGTCCGGCGCGCTGGGCGGCGGCGCGCTGCCGGCGAAGACGCGCGAGAGCCTCGCCATCGCCGTCGCCGAGGTGAATGGCTGCGACTATTGCCTTTCCGCCCACACCCTCATCGGCAAGGGCGCCGGCCTTTCCGATGCTGACATCACCCTCGCCCGTGCCGGCCGCGCGGCGGACAGCAAGGCGGAAGCCGCCATCGCCTTCGCCCGCGCGGTGGTCACCAAGCGTGGCCAGGTGAGTGATGCGGACCTTTCCGCCGCCCGCGCCGCCGGCCTCGACGACGGTGCGCTGGTGGAAGTGGTAGCGCACGTCGCCGTGAACATCTTCACCAACTACCTCAACAACGTCGCCGGCACCGAGATCGACTTTCCCGTGGTGCGCTCCGGCGCGCCGCGGGCCGCCTGAGGCCTGCGGCCGGCATCCGAACGCGCTCCGCCGGACGAACCGCCCCTCAAACGGCGGAGCGTGGACGGGTGCCAGCCGAAGCCTCACCGCCGGGCCCCTCACGGGGCCCGGCACCTCGCGTTTTCCGAAGGAGGCTGCCATGTCCGAATCCCATGCGATCCCCCCGTCCAGCGATGTCGCTTTCACGGCGGCGGTGAAGGCGGCACAGCAGGCGCGCGGCTCGCGCCAGGCCTATGCCCGCGTCGAGGCCCGCGGCGGCTTCCGCACGGAGCTGACGCCGGATTTCGTGCAATTCCTCGGCGGGATCGACACCGCCTTCCTCGCCACCGCGAACGCCGCTGGCCAGCCCTATGTCCAGCATCGCGGCGGACCGAAGGGCTTCATCCACGTGCTGGATGAACACACCCTCGGCATGGCGGACTTCAGCGGAAACCGGCAGTACATCACGATCGGCAATGCCTCGGAAAACCCGAAGGCCTTCCTCTTCCTGATGGACTACACCCACCGTCGCCGCATCAAGGTGTGGGGTGAGCTTTACGCGGTGGAGGGAAATACGGATCTCGTGGCCCGGCTGATGCCCGAAGACTATGGCGCCATTCCCGAGCGCGCCCTGCTCCTCAAGGTTTCGGCCTGGGACGTCAACTGCCCCCAGCACATCCCGCAGAAGATCGACGCCGCGCTCGTCGCCGCCGCATTGCAGGAGCGTGAGGCGCGCATCGCCGCCTTGGAAATGGAAGTCGCGCGCCTGCGCGGCCTCATCGGCGCGGGCGACACCGCAGGGACGTGAAGCGAAACCCCGTTCACTCGTTCGTGAGCGACGTAACGGGGGCCGCATCCGCCGCGAACTCCTTCACAGACAAGCAATACCAGAACGGGGACGAGCCATGATCGACCTGCGCGAGAACGCGCGCGCGTGTGCCATCGCCGTGATGGCGAAGGCCTCGGCGCCGGGCCGAACCAAGACGCGGCTCTGCCCGCCGCTCGTGCCCACCGAAGCGGCGGCGTTCAACACCGCCTTCATCCAGGACATCGTCGGCAACATCCTCGCCGCCGGACGGACGGCGCCGGTCTCGCCTTATGTGGCCTACGGACCGACCGGTGCCGCGCATTTCTTCGATGCCGTGCTCCCTCCGGGCGTCGGGCGCATGGAGGCCGTGGCCGCCAACTTCGGCGCCTGCCTCACGACGACCCTCGCCCATCTCTTCGCCCTCGGACATCCCGCAGCGGCCGTTTTGAATTCCGACAGCCCAACGCTCCCCCCTGCCCTTCTCGCGGAACTCGCGGAGGTTCTCGCCCGGCCCGGCGACCGCGCCGTGCTCGGCCCTTCCACGGACGGCGGCTACTATGTGCTCGGCCTGAAAGCGCCGCACTGGCACCTGTTCACGGACATCGACTGGAGCACCGAACGCGTCTTCGAGCAGACGCTGGCCCGCGCCACCGAGATCGGCCTGCCCGTCCATGTGCTGCCCCCCTGGTACGACGTGGACGATGCGCATGCCCTGCGCCTGCTCCATGGCGAGCTGATCGCCGGCGTCCCCTTCGGCACCACGCCCCTCGCCCGTGGCGCGGCGCGCAACAGCGCGGACCTGCTCAGGCGCCTTCTCGCCCAGGGTCGCCTCGCCGAACAGCTCGGCCTTCCCGTCGCCGACATCGATCCTCCCTGCCGCCGCGCCTCCTGATCGCGGCCGTCTCTCCTTCCAGCAACGGACCTTGCCGATGAACGCCCTCACCCCCGGCGCGCCCGCCATCTCCAAACGCTATTTCGAGCGGGTGGAAACGGACCGCACCAGCGTGCCGGTCCGGAAGCCGGTGTGCCTCTATCTGGAGACCACCAACCGCTGCAACCTGCTCTGCACCACCTGCCCACGCACCTATGAGGAGCTTGAACCGCCGGCGGACATGAGCTGGGAGCTGTTCACCTCCATCGTTGACCAGATCCCCGACCTCGAGCGCTGCGTGCTCCACGGCGTGGGCGAGCCCATGCTGGTGCCGGACCTCGACCGCATGGTTCGCTACCTGAAGGACCGCGGCACCTACGTCTTGTTCAACACCAACGGCACGGTGCTGACCGAGAAGAACGGCCGGGCGATGATCGCCGCTGGCCTCGACGAACTGCGCGTCTCCCTCGACGCCGCCAACGCCCATTCCTACCGCGCCATCCGCGGCAAGAACTACTTCGACCGCATCCTGAAGAACGTGCGCGCCTTCCGCGAATTACAGGAGCGCGAGGGCCACACCAACCCCCGCGTTTCCGCCTGGCTGACGGGCCTCAAGGAGACGATCTCCGAGCTGCCGGACTTCGTGCGCGTCGCGGCGGAGCTGGGGGTGCGGGAAGTCTACCTCCAACGCCTTGTCTTCTTCGAGCAGGAGGCCATCGGCCGCGCCCGCCCGGACCAGGCGCTCTACGAGCAGATCAACGCCGACGAGGCCGGCTATATCGCCGAGGCGGCGCGAGTGGCGGCGGACCTGGGGATGGTCTTCTCCGCCTCCGGCGCGGCCGCCGAGCCCGGCATGAGCCTAAAGCGGCGCGAGGACGGCTCGCCCTGGTCCATGTGCCGGCGGCCGTGGACGGTGATGTACTTCACCGCCAACGGGCGCGCGCTGCCCTGCTGCATCGCGCCTTTCTCCCAGCGCGGCTATGAAAATTACACACTGGGCGACGCAACAACTCAGTCGCTTTCCGACATCTGGCACGGCGATGCCTACAAGGCGTTCCGCGCCGGCCTCCTTTCCGAAACGCCGCCGGCCGCCTGCGCCAATTGCGGCTTGCGCTGGAGCCTCTAGATGGCCCGCGCAGGCGCTCCGAGGGTTGCCCTCGTCATCCCGACGCTGAACGAAGCCGAGTCCATCGCCAGCACCCTCGCGGAGATCCCGACCGGCGCCGTCGATCTCGTGGTGGTCGCCGACGGCGGCTCCACCGACGGCACGCAGGAGATCGCTGCGGCGGCGGGAGCAACCGTCCTCGCCTCCGGCCGCGGCTTCGGCCGCGCGTGCCTCGAAGGCGTGTGCGAGGCGCGCGACGCCGACATCATCGCCTTCATGGACGCGGATGGGGCGGATGACCCCGCCTTCCTGCCGGCGCTGCTGAAGCCGCTCGCCGATGGGAAAGCCGACTTCGCCATCGCCTCCCGCACCCGTGGCGTGCGCGAGCCGGGCGCCATGGCCTGGCATCAGGTCGCGGCGGGGCGCGCGGCAGGCTTCGGCATCCGTGCGCTCTACGGCGTCGCCTATTCG
>JAYSCE010000093.1:0-11294 GCA_041915035.1 Xanthobacter sp. | reverse complement strand
TGCGTCGATCCGCACCGCGTGCAGCACGGCGTGCCCCATGCCGAAGGGGCCGGTGCGAAAGCCCGAGATGGGGCGGCCGGGCACGAAGGGATCGCTTGCCCGCATGGGGTTGAAGAACAGCTCGACGCTGTTGCCGTCGGGGTCGGCGAAGCTGATGAGGTCCTCGACGAAGCGCCGGTCGGCGAGCGACCGCGCGCCCCGCGCCACCGCGACGCCGGCGGCCTCCAGGCGCGCGGCGAAGCGTTCGAGGTCCGCCTTCTCCTCCACCTCCCAGCCGATGGCGGCGATGAGCGCGCCCGGCTCGTTCACCACGAACAGCCGCTGGCGCTGGTCGTCCATGCGGAACGTCGTCTGGGTCCGCGTCGCGTCCACCGCCTGCATGGCGAGGAGGCCCGAGGCGAAGGCGTTCCAGTCGTCCATCCGGTCCGAGCGGATGCCGAGATAACCGAGCGCGATGACGCCCATGGCGGTGGTCCTCCGGGTGGGGTGGGTTGCGGGGGCGCGGCCTCAGGCCGGCGGCAGCGCCGCGGCCGGACGGGCGGGGATGAGGAAGCTGCACCAGAAGGTCAGCGCCGCGGACGCCGCGATATAGAGCGCGGGGGCCGCATTCATCCCGGTCTGTGCGATGAGCGCGGTGGCGGCGAGCGGCGCGAAGCCGGACAGCAGCGTGACGCTCACGTTGTAGGACAGAGCGAGGCCGGTGAAGCGCACCTGCGTCGGGAACAGCCCGGCGAGGATGCTCGGCCAGATGCCGCTCGCCAGCGAGAACACCAGCGACAGCAGGCTCAGCACCAGGACGATGCTGGCGCCGTGGTTGGCCATCAGCGCGAACAGCGGGATCACCACCACCACCATGCCCAGCGATCCGGCCCGCAGGATGAGGCGTCCGGGCACGAAGTCCCCGGCCCAGCCGGCGAGGATGAGGCCGACGGAGCTGACCACCAACGCGACCGTCATGGCCAGCGCCACGTCGGGGGCGGGATAGTGCAGCGTCTTCACCAGGAAGGCGGGCACGAAGCCGTACAGCATGCCGTTGAAGCCGGCGATGATGGCGGCGATGCCCGCCGCGACCAGCACCGAGCGGCCGTGATGGCGCATCAGCTCACGCAGGGGATGCCGCGTCGCCTTGCCGTGCAGGTTCACGAATTCCGGGGATTCCTCGAGCTTGCGGCGCAGCGCGAAGCTGACGAGACCGATGACGCCGCCGAGCAGGAAGGCGATACGCCAGCCATAGTCCGCAACATCCTGCGGCGGCAGCGCATACTGGATGCCGAGGTTGACCAGCGTCGCGATGAGCACGCCCACATTGACGCAGAAGATGATGAAGCCGCACGCGAGACCCGCCCGGCGGGGCGCCGCCTCCACCGCATAGGTCACCGCACCCGGCAGCTCGCCGCCGAGGCAGATGCCCTGAACGAGGCGGAAGGCCACCAGCAGCAGCGGCGCCGCGATGCCCCAGGACTGGTAGTTCGGCAGAAGACCGATGGCGATGGTGGCGAGCGTGGTGAGGCCGAGCGAGGCGATGAAGACCGGCCTGCGGCCATAGCGATCGCCCAGAACGCCCAGCACCGCGCCGCCGAACGGCCGCGCCAGGAAGCCGAGGGCCAGAACGGAGAAGGAGAGGATCAGCGAGACGTAAGGGTCTTCCGTCGGGAAGAATTGTGCGGAGATATACTGAACGAAGATGCCGTAGATGATGAAATCATAGAATTCGAGGGAGCCTCCGAGGCTCGCCAGGAAGATGATCCGCCACTGCCCCTTGCTGAGGCTCGGCGCGGCGTGTCCCGACAGGGGATAGGTGGCGTGTGTCATGGGTCCTCTGGGCCTCCGTATTTGTTTTTGGCTGTGATTTGGCAACACGGCGTGCGGCCGCCACGGCTCCCGCCGTGCGCCGTCGATCAAGGGCGACGCCGGCGAGGGCCGGAGCGATGCCTGGTCTCAATCCCGCGGTGCATTCCATCGGTCGCGCGGGCGGTAGCGCCGGAGCGCAGACGCGTGCCGCAGGCCTGCGGGGCGGGCTTTGATTTGAGAATGGAGGATGCGATCTCCGGTCAGCGTGCGACGCAGGCCGGTGGGTGCGTGCTCTGGCGGCGAAGGGCAAAGGGTCTCAGGGACAAGGGCGGGGCGCCGCTGTCGTCGTTCATGTCTTCCTCCCGATATTTTTCTTGGATCCTGGTTAGGACCCCGGGAGGCTTGGCAACAGAGGATTGTCCCGAGTGTCCGCAGACCGGACATGCCGCTCGGTGGCCAGGGGCGATTACAATGGCGAACGTGGCGAAAGCCTCACGCCCCCCGGACCGGCAGGGCGATCAGGCGCGCGAGGGCCTGGTCGTCGGCGAGGGCCGCGGCCTTCTCCTTCATCGAGAGGTGGGCCAACGCCTCCTCGCGGGAGCCGGCATCCTCGATCCTGGCGCGTGCGACGAAGCGATCGGGACGGACGTCACCGGGCAGGCGCTTGCCCTGCGCGGGCAGGCCATTGCGATGGAAGGCGAGAAGGGCGGCATCACCGGCCAGGCGCGCCACGGCCTCCACCGGGCCGCCGGTCCCGGCGAGCGCGGCGCGCAGGTCTGTGGCTGCCCGCAGCACCGGCGGCGGCTGCTGCGCCTCCGGAGTTTCCAGAAGTCCGCCGGGCCGCCGCGGCCGGCTCGTCCACACCGCGAGCGGTACCGCGGCGAGAAGCCCGAGGATCACCGGCGACATCCACGCCATCAGCGGCCACGCAATGGCGGCGGTCGCGGCCGCAAAGCCGAGGCCGAGGAGCGTATGGGGCCAGAAGTGCCGCAACGCCTCGCCCCAGCCGAGACTGCCGTCGTCGCGCCGCTGCGGGTTCCAGCCGCCGTCTCGCCCCATGAGAATGCTCACCACGGCGGAGGACTGGGACACCATGGTCACCGGCGCCATGAGGCCGGAGAGGAGAATTTCGCAGATCATGCCAAGGAAGGTCCGACCGGCGCCGCCAAAGCCGCGTCGCGCCGGGCCGTCGCCGAGCATCAGCGCGAAGGCGATGAATTTCGGCAGCAGCAGCACCGCCATGGTGCCGCCGAACACCCAGGCGGCCCGCACCGGGTCCTGCGCCGGCCAGACGGGAAACAAGGCGAAGCCGGAGGGGAAATAGTCCGGCGGCACGAAGCGCGCCTGAAGGGATGTGAGAAGGCCGGCGAGCAGCATCATCAGCCACAGCGGCGCCGAGACATAGGAGCCGATGCCGGTGAGCAGATGGATGCGGCTGGCGAAGCTGAGCCCCCGCACCGGCAGCACCGCCGCGTGCTGCAGGTTGCCCTGGCACCAGCGGCGGTCGCGCACGGCAAGATCGGTGAGGGAAGGCGGGCCTTCCTCATAGCTGCCGGGTAGGCCCGCCACCATGTGGACACCCCAGCCCGCGCGCACCAGCAGCGCCGCCTCCACGAAATCGTGGCTCAAGATATGCCCGCCGAACGGCTTGCGGCCCTTGAGGTGCGGCAGGCCGGCCGCCCCGGCGAAGGCGCGGGTGCGGATGATGGCGTTGTGGCCCCAGTAATTGCTCTGCGGCCCATGCCACCAGGCCAGGCCGTGGGCGATGAGGGGGCCATAGAGACGTCCGGCGAACTGCTGGAGCCGCGCGAACAGGGTTCGTCCGCCGACGATCATCGGCAGCGTCTGGATCAGCCCGGCGTCGGGGGTGCGTTCCAGCGCGTCGGCGAGGCGGACGATGCAATCGCCGGTCATCACGCTGTCTGCGTCGAGGATGAGCATCGCCTCGTAGGCCGCGCCGAAGCGCGTCACCCAGTCCGCGATATTGCCGGCCTTGCGATCCGTGTTCAGCGCGCGGCGGCGATAGAAGAAGCGCCCGCCGGTGCGGTGGCGCAAGGCCAGGAACGCGGCCTCCTCGGCCACCCAGACATCCGCATCGGTGCTGTCGCTGAGGATGAAGACATCGAACAGGTCGGCCCGCCCGGTCGCCTCCAGCGAGCGCCATGTGGCCTCGAGCCCCGCGAACACGCGGTTCGGCTCCTCATTGTAGCAGGGCATGAGGAGGGCGGTGCGGATCGCCGGGGAGGGCAGGGGCGCGCCGGGGTCGATGCCGAGCGCCTTGCGGCCCGAGAGGAGGCTGATGGCGCCGCCGAGCGCATTGGTGAAGGCGAGGGCGATCCACGCGAACAGCACGACAAACAGCACCAGCACCGCGCATTCGAGCGCGGTGAGCCCGCCCACGTCGAGCACCTTGTACATCTCGAAGGCGGCAAGTCCCGTCAGCGCGATGGCGCCGCCGAACACGAAGGCGCGGCGGGCAACCAGGGAAGCGCCGAGCCGCGTCCCGGACCCGACCTGCTCCGGCCTGCGGCGAAAATCCTGCGCCGGCATGGCGAGCGGCGCTTCCGGGGGAAGGGCGCCCTCCGGCGCCTGGCGCACATCCGGCCGGGCGTCCGTCAGGGCGTCCATCGGTAGAGCCAGGTTTCCGTGAGGGGCACGTCGCCCTTCATGAGACGCGCCCTCAGTTCCGACAGGCCCGCACCCTTCGGCTCGAAGGCGAAGGACAGGCGCGTCCCGGATACTTCGGGATTGGGCTGGAGCACCACGTCGCGCACCTCGCCGGCGCTGGCCGAGACGTCCACGCGCACACCGTCCAACGCCAGCCCCGCCATGGGACCATCCACGAGATCGAGAACGAACAGCCGCCGCTCGTCGCTGCCGCCCGCGCGGAAGCCGCCCACGCGACCGAGCCCGGGCGGGGTCGGCATGTCCCAGGTCCAGTGCAGGCGGTAGGTGTAATTGTATTCGCTGCCCTTGCGCAGGGTGTCCTTCGGCCGCCAGAAGGCGACGATATTGTCGTGGACCTCCTGCGGGGTGGGGATCTCCACCAGATGCACGGCGCCTTCGCCCCAGTCGCCGATGGGCTCCACCCACACGCTCGGGCGCTTCTCGTAGCGCGCTTCCAGATCCTGGTAGTCGAAGAAGGAGCGCTGGCGTTGCATGAGGCCGAAGCCGCGCACGTTCGAGCCGGAGAACACGCTGATCTGCAAGCGCCCGGGATTGGCGAGGGGGCGCCAGAGCTGCTCGCCCGTGCCGTCGGTGATGGCAAGGCCCTCCGCATCGCGGACGGCGGGCCGGAAATCGTCGAAGCCGGCATGGTCGGCGGGTCCGAACAGGAACATGCTGGTGAGCGGCGCGATGCCCGCTTCCGTGAGGTCCGCGCGGGGGTAGAGGGCCATTTCCACCGTCATCACGGTGGCGTCTCCGGGGCGGATGGTGAAGCGGTGGGCCGCCGTGGCGCTCGGGCTGTCGAGCAGCGCGTGAACGACGATGGAGGGCACGTCCGGCCGCGGCTGCTCCACATAGAAGGCCTTGAACACCGGGAATTCCTCGCCGGAGGCCGAAGCCGTCTTCACCGCGAGCCCGCGGGCGGAGGTGCCGTAGACTTGCCCCTTGGCGACGGCGCGGAAATAGCTCGCGCCCTGGAAGACCGCGATCTCGTCGAGATAATCGGGCCGGTTGAGCGGGCCGTGCAGGCGGAAGCCGGAGAAACCCAGATCGGCACCCGGATCGGGCGCCTTCAGCCCATGCTCGAAGCGGAACAGCCCGGGATCGTAGGCGATGCGCTGGGCGCGTCCCTCGGCCACCACGAAGACATCCACCTGATCGCGGAACAGGAAGCCCCGGTGCAGCAGTTGCATCTCGAACGGCAGCCGCTGGCCGCGCCACACCGAGCGGTCGGCATTGAAACGGATGTTGCGGTAGTCGTCATAGCTGAGCTTGTCGAGCGCGGCGGGCAGGGACTGGTTGCCCTGCTTGTAAGGCTTCGCCGCGAGCTGGCGCGCCATGTTGCGCACCGTGTCGGCATCAAACCGCTCGCCCTCCTGGGCGTGCGCCGGATGCGCCACGGCGGCCTGGAGCGCCGAAAGCGCGGCCGCGCCCAGCATGAATGACCTGCGGTCGAGCAATACGTCCCCTCCGCCCGGATGTTCGGACATGCCTCGGCGGCATCAGGAGAGGAAGCCGCGAAGGCGGGTCCGGGTTCCCCGGCGGGAGCGCGACATTGGGTCTCGCACGCGGAGAACGCGGGTCACTCCGCCTGCGAGGGGCCTTGCGCGGCTGCGTCGGCGAGGGTGCGGATGCCCGGCCGGTAGGCTTTTCCCGTGGGGCCGGTGGGGAGCGCGGTCACCAGATGGATGGCGTCCGGCACCTTGAACCGCTCGATGCGCGCGGCGCACCAGGCGCGCAAGTCGTCGGCAGAGGCCGAGCTGCCCGCCCGCAGCACCACCGCCGCGTGGAGCGCCTCGCCGAGGCGCGGGTCGGGGACGCCGGCGGCGAGGGCCTGGGCGACGGCGGGATGGGCGCACAGCACTGTCTCGATCTCGGCCGGCGCGATCTTGTTGCCGCCGCGCGAGACGATCTCCTTGATGCGCCCGACAATCTCCACCGAGCCATCCGCGCGGCGCCGCGCCACGTCGCCGGTGCGGAAATAGCCGTTACGGAAGGCCGCCTGCGTGAGGTCCGGATTATCGAGATAGCCGAGCATGCCGAAGGGGGTGCGGATGAGCAACTCGCCCGCCGCCTCCGGCCCCGTTCCCGTGGCGCCGGCCGCAGGATCGTCCGAGATGAGATAGGCGATGCCCTGCGTGGGCCGGCCGATCGAGCCGCGCCCGGTCACCGCCTCAGCCGGTGTCAGGCAGAAGTCGCAGGAACCCGTCTCGGTGAGACCGTAGAGGTCGAACACGCCCGCGCCGGGCAACTGCGCCGCGATGGCCCCGGCGAGTTGCGTCCCCAGCCCTTCGCCACCGGTCAGGATGGCCCGCAGGCGCGGTGCCGCCACCTCGCCCTCGCCGAACAAGGTGCGCAGCATGGAGGGGACGGTGGCGAGGACGGTGGCCTCGGGAAGGCGCGCCTTGAGGCCGGCGGGCGTGAACTTGCCCACCAGATCGAGGCGCGCGCCCGTCTTCAAAGAGAGCAGCGCCACCCACAGACCGAAGATGAAGATGAGCTGGAGCGGCAGCACCACTTTGTCGCCGGGGGTGAGGGCGAGCAGGCCCTGAAGCGCATCGAGCTTTCCGGCGAACCGGTCGTGGCCCAGCACCACGCCCTTGGGTTTGCCGGTGGAGCCGGAGGTGAAGACGATGAGCGCCGCGCCATTCAGCAGGGGCCGGGCCGGCGGGGCAGCCTCTGCGAGGTGGGTCACGGTGCCATCGCAGACGAGGAACCGGGCGCCGGTCTGCTCGAGGATGGCGGCGCGGGTCATCTCGGCCGCGCCGGCATGGAGCGGCACCGCGACGCCGCCCGCCTGCCAGACGGCGAAGAAAGCGGCGAGGTCGGTCGCGCGATTGGCGACGCGGACCACCACCGGCTCGTCCGCGCCAAGCCCTTCCGCCCGCAGACGCGCGGCGAGGGTGGCGGCTTCCGCGCGCAAGATGTTGGCGCTGTGCGTCGCGCCGCCGTCCTCGGCCACGGTGCCGGCCGCATGGTCCAGGATGCGGCAGAGCGCGCCCATCACGGCCTCCTCAGCCTTCGCGCGCCGGGAAGCGCGCATCACGCCAGGCGATGGCGGCGCGCAGCCCTTCGCGGCGGGCGACATCGAAGAAGGCGATCTTGTCGGCCGAGCCCGCGCCCTCGATGGCGAGGTCGATCTCCAGCGCGCTCTCCAGTGCCTGCAACATGCCCTGCGTCTCCAATGCGCGATTGAGCGCGCGCTTGGTCTCCTTCACGAGGCCGGGGTCGATGGCGCCGATGTGGCGGGCGATGCGCATCGCCTCCGCCTCCAGCCGGTCGGCGGAAACCACGCGGTTGATCATCCCGATCTCGGCCGCGCGTTGCGCACTCACGCGATCCTCGCCGAGCAGGATGATCTCCTTGGCCATCTTCGGCCCGACGATCCACGGCAGCAGCATCACCACGATGCCGGCGCCGAACTTCAGCTCCGGCTCGCCGAAGAAGGCGTCGTCGGAGGCGATGGTCATGTCGCAGGCCAGCGCCAGTTCGCAGGCGCCGGCGAGGCAGGCGCCACGCACCATGGCGATGGTGGGTTTCGGACAGTGCCAGAAGCGCATCACCGTGTCGAAATCCTTGCGCAGCACAGGCCGCCACGCATCGACGCCCACCGGCCGCGCCTCCATCTGCGCCTTCAGGTCGAAGCCGGAAGAGAAGGCGGTGCCGGCGCCGCGCACGATTACCGCCTTCACGTCCGCATCCGCCTCGGCGCGGTCCATGGCGGCGTTGATCTCGCCGAGCATCTCCTGGTCCAGCGCATTGGTGCGCTCGGGCCGGTTGAGGGTCAGCAGGGCGATGCCGTCGCGGGTTTCGTAGGCGATCTTGGTGAAGGTCATGGAAGCCTCGTGGAGAGGGGTCAGCGGCGGCCGCCGGCCATGCTCGCCGCCTCGGGCCGCAGGCGCAGGCGCAGCATGGCGAGGACGCCGAGGAAGGGGCCGATGGCGAGGATGAGAAAGGCGAAACGCCAGCCGAAGGCGTCCACCGCATAGGGCAGGAGGTGGATGCTCACCAGCGTGATGAGGAAGCCGACGCAGGTCTGGACCGTGAGCATGGTGCCGATGAGGCTGCGGTCAGACAGTTCGGTCACGGCGGCGGAGAATTGCGCGGAATCGGAGATCACCGTCACGCCCCACACCAGCGCCAGCGGCAGCACCAGCCAGATCGACGCGCCGAACAGGAAGCCGATGCCCGCAGCGCACAGCCCGCTGACCGCCATGGAGAGCGCCGTGACGAAGGTGCGCCCCAGCCGGTCGGCCGCGAAGCCGCCGCCCAGCGCGCCCACGGCACCGATGGCGACCACGCAGAAGGTGGCGAGGCGCGGGTCGAGGGGAGGGGCATCGCCGTAGCGGGCGGCGAAGCTGGCGGCGAAGAAGGCGCCGATCCACGCCCACATGGCGTAGAGTTCCCACATGTGGCCGAAATAGCCGAGATTGGCGAGCCTGAGCGCCGGCCGCCTGACCGCATCGAGGGCATTGGAGAGCCGGAGCGGCGGCGCCTTCGCATGGTTGGGGCCGACCTTGGCGAAGCGGATGAGCAGGGCGGCGACGAGTGCGCTCACGGCGGCGCCCGCCACCGGTGCCCGCCAGTCCAGCCCGCCCACCGCCGCCATGGCATGGGGCGAGGCCGAGCCCAGCGTCAATGCCGCCACCAGCATGCCGATGAGCAGGCCGAGATCCCCTTTCGCCCAGGTGGCCGCGAGCTTCATCCCCACGGGATAGACCCCCGCCATGCACATGCCGGTGAGAAACCGCAGCAGCGGCACCGCCGGATGGGTGGGCTCGAACAGCAGGATGGCCCCGTTGGCCAGTGCCGCGACCAGCGCCGAGACGGAAAAGAGCGTCCGCAAGTCCGCGCGGTCCGCCAGAGAGAGCAGGGCGCTGAGGAGGGTGCCGGCGACGAACCCCGCCTGCACGGAACTGGTGAGCAACGCCTCCTGAAAGGGCGACAGGCTCCACTGCGCCCGGATCGCCCCTAAAGAGGCGGTGGTGGCGAACCAGGTCGCCATCGCCGCCACTTCCGCGACCACGAGGATCGCGAGGGAAAAGGCCTTGCCGTCCGTGCGGGCGGCTGTCGCCGGCGCCGTCACCTCAGCCGGCCTTCTTCAGCATGGGGCAGGCCTCGGGCGACATGGGCCGGAAGGCCTCGTCGCCGGGGATGGTCGCCACCAGCTTCAGATAGTCGTAGGGGCCCTTGGACTCCTCGGGCGTCTTCACCTGCCACAGGTACATGTCGTGGATGGTGCGGCCGTCGGCGCGGATGTGGCCCTTGCCGAAGAGCGGATCGTCCGTGGGCACGGCCTTCATCTGGGCAACCACGGCGGCACCGTCATGGGCCTTCGCCTTGTCCATGGCGGCGATGGCCTTCATCCAGTGCAGCGTGGCGGCATAGGTGCCGGCCTGGTTCATGGTCGGCATCCGCCCGTTGTTGCGCGCCCCGAACGCCTTGCCGAAGGCGCGGGTGCCGTCGTTGAGGTCCCAGTAGAAGGCGTTGGTGAGCATGAGGCCCTGCGCGGTTTTCAGGCCCAGAGAATGGATGTCGGACAGGAAGATGAGAAGGCTGACCAGCTTCTGCTTCTGCGACAAGCCGAACTCCGCCGCCTGCTTGACCGAATTGATGGTGTCGCCGCCGGAATTGGCCAGCGCCACCACCTTCGCGCCCGAGCCCTGCGCCTGCAGGATGAAGGAGGAGAAATCCGAGCTCTGGAACGGGGCCAGCGCGTGGCCCAAAACCTTCCCGCCATTGGCCTTCACCACCTCGGCCGCATCGCGCTCCAGCGCATGGCCGAAGGCGTAGTCGGCCGTGAGGAAGTACCAGGAATCGCCGCCCTGCTTGATCATGGCGCGGGCGGTGCCGTTGGCGAGCGCCCAGGTGTCGTAGGTCCAGTGAACCGTATTGGGCGTGCAGGCCTTGGCGGTGAGATCGGACGTGCCGGCGCTCGCCACCAGGAAGACCTTGTTCTTGTCGCGGCTGATGTCGGCGACGGCGAGGGCCACCGAGGAGGTGGGCACGTCGACGATGGCGTCCACCTTGTCGAGGTCGTACCAGCGCCGGGCGATGGAGGAGCCGATGTCCGCCTTGTTCTGGTGATCGGCGGAAACGACCTCCACCTTGAAACCGTGCTTCTCCGGATTGAAGTCCGCAACCGCCATCTGGGCGGCGGTGACCGAGCCGGGGCCTGCGATGTCGGAATAAAGGCTCGACTGGTCGTTCATGACGCCGATGCGGAAGGTCGGCAGATCCTGGGCGGAGGCCTTGTGAGCGGTCGTGATCGGGATGGCGACGGCGCACGACAGCACGGTCGCCGCAACGAGGGCAGCGCGCATTTCTTCTCTCCCGGCGTTTCCAGTGTCTTCTTTTTGCCGCGGCATCTCCGTCCGCGATCTGTAGAACCAAAGGCTCATTTGAAGATTTGTCAAACGAATAATTTTTGGTTGATTTGACGTCTCCGATCTGAGACCAAGGGACGACCAAAGGCGTCCCCGGAACGGATCAGATGGAACCGAGCTACGGCCAGATCGTCACCACAAGCGCGGCGAGCCAGATCGCCGATCAGCTCCAGCAGGCCATCATGGACGGCCGGCTGAAGGTGGATGAGCGCCTGCCGACCGAGGAGGAGCTTGCCGCGCAGTTCGGCGTCTCGCGGCCAACCGTGCGCGAGGCCCTGAAGCGGCTGGCCGCGCGCCATCTCATCCGCTCCCGGCGTGGCCCGACGGGGGGAACCTTCGTCACCGGTCCGTCGCCGGAGGAACTGGCCACCAGCCTCGGAACGTCCGTGACGCTTCTCGTCGCCACCGGCGGCGTATCGCTGGAGGAAATGGCGACCGCGCGGCTGGAGA
>JAYSCE010000092.1:0-11298 GCA_041915035.1 Xanthobacter sp. | reverse complement strand
GACGCCGCGTGCATCGAGCAGGTTGAAGGTGTGGGAGGCCTTGATGCACTGGTCGTAGGCCGGCAGGGCCATGTCGTGCTTTTCGCCCTTGTCGCCGAAGGCGAGATACTTGTGGCAGGCGGCCTCGGCCATGCGGAACTGCTCGAACAGCATGGCGGTGTCGGCGGCCTCGAAATTGTGCCGCGAATATTCCTGCTCGGCCTGAAGGAAGACGTCGCCGTAGGTGGTCTTTTCCGCGCCCTCGCGGCCATTGAAATTGAGGTCGTAGACGTTCTCGACGCCCTGCACATACATGGCGAGACGTTCGAGGCCATAGGTCAATTCGCCGGAGACAGGCGAACATTCAAAGCCCGCGACCTGCTGGAAATAGGTGAACTGCGACACTTCCATGCCGTCGCACCAGCATTCCCAGCCGAGGCCCCAGGCGCCCAGCGTCGGGCTCTCCCAGTCGTCCTCGACGAAGCGCACGTCGTGCAGCTTCAGGTCCACGCCGATGGCCGCCAGCGATTGCAGGTACAGCTCCTGCAGGTTCTCCGGCGAGGGCTTCAGGATGACCTGGAACTGGTAATAATGCTGGAGCCGGTTGGGGTTCTCGCCATAGCGGCCGTCCTTGGGGCGGCGCGAGGGCTGCACATAGGCCGCCTTCCAGTGCTTCGGGCCGAGGGCGCGGAGCGTCGTCGCCGGGTGGAAGGTGCCGGCGCCCACTTCCATGTCGTAGGGCTGGAGCACCACGCAGCCCTGGTCCGCCCAGAATCGCTGAAGGGTCAGGAGCAGCGCCTGGAACGAACGGTCAGGGCGCATGTGGGCGGGAAGGCTCGGGTCGATCATTTCAAGAAAGCTCGCAGCAACGTGACCCCGGCGTGCCCTCCCCGGCGGCGCGGGACGAGGGGGCCTCAGGCGCGCGGACACTAGGCAGAGGGCGGCGCGAATGCAACGTGGCCGCGGCAACTTCGCCTTCGCCGGCTCAAAATCGACTGAACCGAAATGCGGTTTCCGCGGTTGTCATGCCGTGCAGTCAATTGGAGGGAGACCCCGCATGAGCATCGCGAAGTACGCCATCCCCGTCGCCGCCGCCGCTTTCATCGCCATGACCGGCGCCGCGGGCGCCCAGTCCGGCACCGCGCCCGGCAAGAACACCCAGAGCGGCCCGGCGCAGGAAGGCGGCCGCACCCAGGCCACCCCCGGCCCGAGCGGCAGCGGCATGACCGCCCCGAGCCCCGGCGTGCCGTCCACCCCGCGCTCGGGCATGTCCGCCGGCCAGGACACCCACAAGGGTCCGGCGCAGGAGGCCGGCCGCACGCAGGCCACGCCGGGCGCCTCGTCCACTGGCAACGCCCCGGCCATGGACACCACCGGAACCGTCACGCCGCGCTCGGGCATGGCGCCCGGCCAGGATCCGCACAAGGGCCCGGCGCAGGAAGGCGGCCGCACCCAGGCGACGCCCGGCGGCACGCGCTGAGGAACATCCAAACAAAAAGCCCCGGAGCGATGCTCCGGGGCTTTCTCTCGACCGAGGGACCGATCAGCCGCGGGTGCGGGCGCGCACCATGAAGTCGTCATACGTAAACTCGACGATCTGCCACCACAGATAAGCGTTGTTGCGGAACGTCTTCATGTCCTCGTAGATCTTCTTGAAGTCCTCGTTCTTGCCGCCGATTTCCTCATAGAGCTGCTGCGAAGCCTTGTAGGCGGCATCCATCACGTCGCTGGGATAGCGGCGCAGCTGGGTTCCAGCCTTCACAAGGCTCTGCACCGACACCGGGTTCTTGGCATCGTAGCTCGCGAGCATGCTTTCGTTGGCCTGCGCCATGGCGGCGGTGAGGATGGACTTGTAGTTCTTCGGCAGCTCGGCCAGCTTGTCCTGATTGACGAAGAAGTTGAGGGCGGCGGAGCCCTCCCACCAGCCGGGGAAGTAGTAATACTGCGCGACCTTGTAGAGGCCGAGCTTCTCGTCGTCATACGGGCCGACCCATTCGGCCGCGTCGATGGTGCCCTTCTCCAGCGCGGGATAGATGTCGCCGCCGGCGAGCTGCTGCGGCACCACGCCGAGCTTGGCGAGCACCTGGCCACCGATGCCGGCGATGCGCATCTTGAGGCCCTTGAGGTCCTCCACCGTCTTGATTTCCTTGCGGAACCAGCCGCCCATTTGGCCGCCGGTGTTGCCGCCCGGGAACATGACGACGCCGTATTTCTTGTAGAACTCATTGAGCAGGTTCATGCCGTTGCCGAACAGGAACCAGGCATTGATCTGGCGGGCGTTGAGGCCGAACGGCACGGCGGTGCCGAGGCCGAAGGTCGGGTCCTTGCCCACGTAATAATAGGACGCCGAGTGGCACATTTCGACGGTCTTGTTGGTGGTGGCGTCGAGCGCCTGCAGGCCGGGGACGATTTCGCCCGCCGCGAACACCTGGATCTGGAACTTGCCGTCGGTCGCCTCGGCCACCTGCTTCGCCATCAGCTCGGCGGCGCCGTAGATGGTGTCGAGGGACTTGGGGAAGGACGAGGTGCAGCGCCACTTCACTTCCGGCGCCGACTGCGCGATCGCCGGCATGGCCACGGCTGCGGAAGCGGCGACACCCGCGCTGGCGGCGGTGAGGAACTCACGGCGTTTCATGGAGAACTCCCTGGGGCTCTTTCATCACGCAGCGCCGCTTCTATGGGCGGGCCGTCGTACCGCTTTTAGAGCAGCCGCGGTTCGGGCTCAACGCGGAGGAAGGTATGAAACGCAGCCCGCCGGGGAAAAAATGCCCCGGCGGCTCAAAATCACGGCACCGCACCGGCCGGCGCCGATGGCGCGTCACTCGATGACGATGCGCGGCGCCTGCCGGGTCTGGGCGGCGGCCTTGTCCAAGGCGGCCTTCACGCCGGTCGCCACGTGCCGGTAGGCGTCCGCCTGCGGGCTGTCGGGATCGGAGACGAGGATCGGCAGGCCGGCGTCCGACATTTCCCGGATGCGCATGTGGAGCGGGATCTCGCCGAGGAACGGCACGCCCATCTTGTCCGCCTCCGCATGGGCGCCGCCATGGCCGAAGATGTCGGACCGTCCGCCGCAATGGGGGCAGACGAAGTGCGACATGTTCTCGACCACGCCGAGGATGGGCACGTTCACCCGCTCGAACATGGCGACGCCGCGCCGCGCATCGATGAGCGCCAGATCCTGCGGGGTGGAGACGATGACCGCGCCGGCAAGGTTCACCTGCTGCGCCATGGTGAGCTGGGCGTCGCCGGTGCCGGGGGGCATGTCCACCACCAGCACATCGAGCGGACCCCACTTCACGTCCTTCAGCATCTGGGAGATGGCGGACATGACCATGGGCCCGCGCCAGATCATCGGCGTGTCTTCCTCCACGAGGAAGCCGATGGACATCAGCTGAAGGCCGAAATTCTCCAGCGGCAGCATGGTCTTGCCGTCCGCCGTGGTCTCCGGCTTCTGGGCGACGCCGGTAAGGCGCGGCACCGAGGGGCCGTAGATGTCGGCGTCGAGCAGGCCGACCTTCAGGCCGAGATCGCGCAGCGCAAGGGCGAGATTGATGGAGGTGGTGGACTTGCCCACGCCCCCCTTGCCCGAGGCCACCGCGATGATCGAAGCGACACCCGGCACGGCAATGCCGCGCGGCGCCGGCGCGCCGCCATGGGCGTGACCGTGGCCGTGATTGTGCGCGGCCGGGGCCGCCGGCGCCTGCTTGCGCTCGGCGGTGAGGGTGACGAGGGCCGAGGCGACGCCCGGCAGCGCCTTCACCGCGTTCTCGGCGGCGATGCGCACATCCTCCCACGCCCGCGCCTGGGCCGGATCGATGTTGATCGAGAGATAGACCTTGCCCGACGTGACCACGACGCCGGACAAAGCCGGCGAGACGGACAGCGCCACGCCCTCGGGCGTGCGCACCTTGGCCAAAGTGGAACGGACGGTGTCCTCGGAAAGCTCGGCCGTGTGGCTCATCATGTCACTCAACTCCCCGGCCGGGCGACGCGCATCTGGGGCAGGCGCGGGGGCCGGACTGGAATGATTTGAAATCATCTTCTGATTCGCACGAGAGCCGGCGACTGCAAAGCCCGACATATGAGCGCTGATTAAATGCTAGGCAGCACAGACTTCGTCTCTCGATGGTTCTTTTAGTCCGCCTGTTGTGGAAGGGCCAGACTTCCATTATTCATGAAATATGGAATTAAAGCAGGCCGTCCCGGTCTTCTCCGCCCTCGCCCACGAGGGCCGCCTCAGCGCGCTGCGCCTGTTGGTCGAGGCGGGGCCGGCGGGGCTTGCGGCCGGCGAAATGGCCCGGCGGCTCGGCGTTCCGGCGAATACGCTTTCGGCCAGCCTTTCCGTGCTCGCCCATGCCGGGCTCGTCTCGTCGCGCCGTGACGGCCGTTCGATCATCTATGCGGCCCAGTTCGCGACGGTGGGCAATCTCATCACTTTTCTCACCGACAAGTGCTGCGAGGGCCGGTCCGAACTGTGTGCGTCCTCCGCCAGCGAAGCCGGTGCCTGCGCCCCGAAGCCGCCTCCGGGACCACAGGCTTCATGAACCAGATCACCCCGCCCGCCGCCGCTTTCGCCCACGAAGCCGCGCCCACCCGCGATCTGCCCCGTCGCTTCGCTGCGGAAACGCTCGGAACGGCGCTTCTGCTCGCCATCGTCATCGGTTCGGGCGGCGGTGACGCTCGTGTTCGCGCTCCGGCGGGACATCGGCTGGGGCGCGGCCGGCGCTTATGTCGCGGCGCAGCGGGCCGGGCCGGTTCTGGGCGTTCTCGCCGCCCACGCCATGTTCGCGGAGCCCATGGTGCAGATCTCGGCCAAGCTCCGCGACGGCGCGGCACAGGGCTTCTCGGAGGCCGTGGCGACCTTCGGCCTGGTCATGGCGATCCTCGCCACCGCGCGGGCGCGGCCGGACATGGTGCCGGCGGTGGGCGGCCTCTACATCACCTCGGCCTGCTGGTTCACGGCCTCGACCTCGTTCGCCAATCCGGCGGCGACGCTGGCGCGCAGCCTCAGCGATACCTTCGCCGGCATTGCGCCGCACTCCGTTTCCCTCTTCCTGCTCGCCCAAGTGGCGGGCGCCCTTGCCGCCGCGGCCCTGTGCGGCTGGCTTTTCCGCGAAAGATCAAGCCGATGAGCGATTTTCCGGTCACCATCTATCACAATCCGCGCTGCGGCACCTCGCGCAACACCCTCGCCATGATCCGCGCCGCCGGCATCGAGCCGACGGTGGTCGAGTATCTGAAGACCGGATGGACCAAGGCGCAGCTCACGGACCTCGCCGCCGCCACCGGCGCGCCCCTGCGCGACCTGATGCGCGCCAAGGAACCCCTCGTCGCCGAGCTGAAGCTGGCCGAGCCCGGCGTTACGGACGCACAACTGCTCGACGCCATGGTCGCGCACCCCATCCTCGTCAATCGTCCCATCGTGGTAACCCCCAAGGGCACGCGCCTGTGCCGCCCGTCGGAGGTCGTGCTCGACCTTCTGGAGACGCCGCCGGAGAGCTTCACCAAGGAAGACGGCGAGGTGGTGCAGCGCGCCCGCTAGGCGGACGGCAGGCGGAACTGAGGCTGGTACGGGAAATGCTTGGCTCACGTCCCTTGTCGTGAACCCGCCCATGACCGTCACGCCCGCCCACGAGATTCCCCTCGGCATCCGCCGCAAGGCCATCGCGGTCCATGAAGCCGGACACTCGCTGGTCGCCATCCTCCTCAAGCGGGACGTGACGGAGGCGCTGCTGCGCCCGCCGGACGGCCTGAGCGGGGAAACCCGATTTGCCGACGCGGAAAGCGCACCCCTCGATCTCTCGCTCGAAGCCGACCGACGGCGCGTGGCTGAGGCCATCGTCGTGCTCATGGCCGGGCAGGTGGCGGAGGCGGAATACTGGCGGCGGCACGCCTCGCTCTATGCACCGAAGGTAAATTCCCATCGCAGCGACGCGGCGGAAGTCCGCACGCTCAAGGCGGGCCTTGCCCTCAGCCCCGAGCAGGACGCGCTGTTCACCGGCTACTGCATCGAGAAGGCGAAGAAGCTGGTGCTGCAGGATCCCGCGCAGGCGGCCATCCAGGAGATGGCCATGCGGCTGTCCGAAACCATGGGCATCCTGCGGGCGGAGATGAACGAGATCATGTCCCGACACCGGGTGGGGCTTCGGAAATAGGCCCCTCCGCCCGCCCCCGGGTCTCCGGCATGGCGAGGAACACCGCGAGTAAGCCGAGCGCCGCCAGGGCGGCCAGCATCTCGAAGGCGGCGAAGCTGCCGAAGCGGTCGGCGACGACGCCGGCCAGCAGCGTGCTGATGGACGCGCCGATGCCCATGGCGCAGCCCACCGCCCCCTGCGCCAGGTTGAAGTGGCCGCTCTTGTGGGCGACATCGAACACCACCAGCGGCACCAGCACGCCGAACACCGCCGCCGAAAGGCCGTCCAGAAGCTGGATCGCCACCAGCCCCGCCGGCTCCGTGACGGTGGCGAACAGGAGCCCCCGCACCACCAGCGCGCCGAACCCCGCAAGCAGCAGCGGCCGTCGCCCGAGACTTTGGGCGAGGCGCCCCGCGAGGGGCGACAGGACGGTGACGGTAAATTGCGGCACCACCATCGCCGCCGCCACCATGACGGTGGCCGCCTCGCTGGAGCGCATGGTGAGCATGCTGGCGGCCAGCGGCAGCATGGCCGCATTGGCGAGGTGGAACGCCATGACGCAGCCGGCGAAAATCACCAGCGGGCGATTGCGCGCGAGGGCGAGAAGGCCGGCGCCGAGGCCGCCGGTGCGGGCCTCGCGCCCCTCCTCCTCCGGCCGGGGCGGGGCCGCGACCTCTTCGGCGCAAATGCGCGAGAGGGCAAGCAGCGCCGGGATGACCATGAGCGCGGTGAGATAGAACACCGCGTGGCTCGACAGATAGTAGCCCACCGCCCCCATGGCCGCGGCGGCGATGCCGGTTCCGGCCGAGGCGAAGGCGGCGTTGCGGCCGAGCCGCTCCCCTACCTGCCCCGGCGCGGCGAGCCGCACGCTCATCGCTACCAGCGCCAGCCCGGCGACGCAGCTCGCGGCGGCGTGGACCACCCGCGAGGCCGCCACCACCGCGAACACCGGCCACAGCGCAAAGGCCAGCGCCGCCCCGCCGATCAGAAGCAGCGAGACGGCAATCGCCGCGCGCAGCGACTTCAGCCGGTCCACGACGGCGCCGAGAGGAATCTGCCCGCCGAGGCTGACCAGCGAGCCGATGGTGAGGACCAGGCCGATATCCGCCTGCGTCCATTTCTGGGTGGTCAGGAAGACGGCGATGAACGGCCCGAAGCCGGTCTGCACATCGGCGATGAAGAAGACGAGCCCGTCCAACCCGTGCCGGCTCCGCGCCGAGGCGGGCGATGGTGGGCTTGGCGCGGCGCGCGCGGCCTGCACGGACGGGTGCGAGGCCGCGTCGTCCCGCTGGCTGAGCTGCCTGTCGATCACGTCGGCCATGCCGCTGCGTTCCCCACTCGACGTCTACGGCTTCGCGGCGGCGTCAGCGGGGGGCGGCGGGCTCGCGGAGGGCGCGCGTGCCGCGGGCGGCGGCGGAGCCGACGGCCGGGGCGTGGCCGCTGGCGTCGGGTCGGCCCGGCCGACGATCACCACCGGCTCGCCGGGCTTGTAGACCGGCGCGGTGCGCAGCTGGTCGCGCGAGAGATCGGCGCCGATGGCGTCCATAGCGCCGGAGGCGGGGAAGTGCAGCACCCGCCAGTCCACGGCGATCTTCCGCGTGCCGACCCCGAGAAAGCCGCCAAAATCGACGATCGCGGCGCGGATGGTGCCGGCGCGGTCCACCATCACGTCCACCACGCGCCCCATGTCGTCGCCGTTGGCGCCCTTCACCGGCTTGCCGAGGAGCGTTTCGGCCACGCCTCCGTCGAGCACCACGGCAGGCGTCTCCACCGTCGGCCGCGACGGCACGGCGGGGGGTGGCGCAGGGGGGACGGGTGCGGGGCTTGGGGATACGGAGGGGGCAGGCTCGACCGGCGCCGCCGGTTGCGCCAGCGCCGGACCCGAAAGGAGGAAGACTGCAACGGCAAGATGCCGCAGCCACCCGTGCATGG
This sequence comes from Xanthobacter sp., assembly GCA_041915035.1. GTDB lineage: Bacteria > Pseudomonadota > Alphaproteobacteria > Rhizobiales > Xanthobacteraceae > Xanthobacter. Next base: position 3,253 of record JAYSCE010000092.1, on the reverse strand, counting down.
CCCGGGCGGCATCGCGAACCGGCTGCGCGCCCGTATCTCCGAGGAATTGCATCAGCGCAGGCCCCTGCTGCCGCTCGTGGTTTTCCATGCTCGCCCTCCTGACGCGCCGCTCGCGGGAGCGGCGCCGTGCCCTGGCCGGATGGCGCAGTGCAGCGAATTCTCACCGGTGGGAAACGAACACGGCCCGGCAGCGTTCCGGGTTCGTGCGTCAAGAGCGCCAGAACCTTCCGGACCCATTGTCCCGAACCGCGCGAGGGCCTGTGACCACATTGCAATCCGAGGGGCAGGCCTGCCCCACGCCGCCCCATCTGATGGGCTCTTCCTGGCTACGGCGCCGCGCCGCGCAGGCGGGCGCAAGCCGCGCTCAAGCCGTGCCGGTGGATCTCTGCCGCTACGCGCAAAGGCCCCTCGCCTTCCTCGGGCGTTATGTGGCGCGGCACCGGCTGCTGCATGCCGTGATCCTCCTCGCCGTGCTCGGCGCGGTCGCGGCTTCGGTGAGCACGCAATATGGCGTGAAGCTGCTGGTGGACGCGCTCTCCACCTCCCCCGCCCCCGGTACGGCAGGGCCGTGGACCGCCTTCGCCGTGCTGGTCGGCTTCATCGCGACCGACACCCTGCTCTGGCGCGTGGCGAGCCTGTGCGCCGCCTATGCCTTCGTGGCAGTGACAGGCGATCTGAGGTCGGACCTGTTCCGCCACCTCACCGGCCATGCCCCCGGCTATTTCACCGAGCGGCTCCCGGGCGTGCTGACCAGCCGGCTGACGGCCACGTCCAACGCCGTGTTCCAGATCGAGAACATGTTTGTGTGGAACGTGCTGCCGCCCTGCGTCGCCACGTTCGGCGCCATCCTCTTCCTCTCCCTCGTCAGCGTGGAGATGGCGGCGGTGCTGGTGACGGTGGCGGGCATCGTGATGTTCGTCATGTTCCGCATCGCCGCCGCCGGCAAGCCGCTCCACCATTCCTTCGCCGACAAGGCGGCGGCGGTGGACGGGGAGATGGTGGACGTGGTGGGCAACATGGTGCTGGTGCGCGCCTTCGGCGCCATCTCCCGCGAACACCGCCGGTTCGACGCGACGGTGGCCGAGGAGATGACGGCCCGCCGCCGCAGCCTCATCTATCTGGAGCGCCTGCGCCTGCTCCATGCCGGTGTGGTGGTGGTGATGACCATCGGCCTTCTCGCCTGGGCCATCACGCTGTGGCAGAGCGGGCAGGCCAGCGCCGGCGACGTGGTCCTGGTGTGTACCCTCGGCATTTCCGTGCTCAGCGCCACCCGCGATCTCGCCGTCGCGCTGGTGGACGTGACCCAGCACCTCGCCCGCCTGTCCGAGGCGCTGTCCACCCTGCTCTCCCCCCACGAGATGCGCGACCATCCGGAGGCCTCGGCGCTGGTGCCCGCGGGGGCGCGCGTCAGCTTCGAGAACATCTCCTTCGGCTTTCCCAACGGCCGGCGGGTGTTCGAGAATTTCACCGCCGAGATCGAGGCCGGCCAGCGCGTGGGGCTGGTGGGCCCCTCCGGCGGCGGCAAGTCCACATTGGTCGCTTTGCTCCAGCGATTCTATGCGCTTGAGGGTGGGCGCATCCTCATCGACGGGCAGGACATCGCCCGCAGCACCGAGGCGAGCCTGCGCCAGACCATCGCCCTGGTGCCACAGGACACCGCCCTGCTCAACCGCAGCCTGCGCGAGAACATCCGCTACGGTCGGCCCGAGGCCGGCGACGACGAAGTGTGGGAGGCGGCGGTGTCCGCGCGCTGCCTGCCCTTCATCGAGGAGATGCCGCAGGGACTCGACACCATCGTCGGCGACCGCGGCGTAAAGCTCTCCGGTGGGCAGCGCCAGCGCATCGCCATCGCCCGCGCCTTCCTCAAGAACGCGCCCATCCTGATCCTCGACGAGGCCACCTCGGCGCTCGACACTGAGGCCGAGGAGGCGATCCGTGCCGCGCTGGAGCGGCTGATGACAGGCCGCACCGTCATCACCATCGCCCATCGCCTCTCCACCCTGCGCAAGTTCGACCGCATCCTGGTGCTGCGCGGCGGCCGGCTGGTGGAGAGTGGCCCGCCCGAAGAGCTGATGCGGCGACCGGGCGTCTACAACGATCTCGTCTCACGCGAGCTGGGCCGGCTCTCCGAGCAGGTGGTCTAGGACCTCACCCGCCGACAGAAGCCTTTGATGCGGCGCACAAAACGCACTCCCGGCGTTGTGCGCCGCGCCGAAAGGCAAAAATGCCGTGGGCAAGCCCCGCGCGCCGGGGCTGATCGCGCCCCATGGGCCGCCTTTCCCCTTGAGCCCGGAGCGATCTTCGCAGACCGTTCAGCGCGCGAGTCGACGCGCTGGCTTGCATCGGGCAAGAGGTCTCCATGTCGCTACACACCCATGATCCTTCGGAGGCCACCGGACGCGTGTGGGCGGTCAAGGCCAGCGCCATCCTCGGCTGGCTGACGGAGATCCCCGCCGCGGTGCTGGTGGTTGCGGAAATCCTCGTGCTGCTCGCGGGCGTCATCTTCCGCTATGCCCTGCACAAGCCACTCATCTGGTCGGATGAGCTGGCTTCCATGCTGTTCCTCTGGCTGTCCCTGTTCGGCTCGGTGATCGCGCTGAACCGGGGCGAGCACATGCGCATGACGGCCATCGTCGGAATGATGAAGCCGCGCGCCCGCGCCTTCTTCGACATGATCGCCATCGCCGCCGCCGTCGCCTTCCTGCTGATGATCCTCCACCCGGCCATCGAGTACGCGCAGGAGGAAGCCTATGTGGTGATGCCGGCGCTGGAGATCCCCAACACCTGGCGCGCCGCTGCCATCCCCGTGGGCACCGTGCTGATGCTGATGGTGGGGCTGCTCAAGCTCGCCCAGCACGCCACCGGGCGGGATGCGATCATCGCCATCCTCGTGGTGGCTGCCATTGTCGGCGGCTTCTATGCGCTCGGCCCGGTGTTCCGGACGCTGGGCAACTACAACCTCCTGATCTTCTTCCTGTTCGGCGTGGGCGTGATGGTGCTGATGGCGGTGCCCATCGCCTTCTCCTTCGGCCTCGCCACCTTCGCCTACATCTCGCTCGCCACCCACACGCCGAGCATGGTGGTGATCGGCCGCTTCGACGAGGGCATGGGCCACCTCATCCTGCTCGCGGTGCCGCTGTTCGTGTTCCTCGGCCAGCTCATCGAGATGACGGGCATGGCCAAGGCCATGGTGGCCTTCCTCGCCAGCCTGCTCGGCCATGTGCGCGGCGGCCTGCATTATGTGCTGGTGGGC
>JAYSCE010000091.1:0-11372 GCA_041915035.1 Xanthobacter sp. | reverse complement strand
GGAAATCTGCGCCCGCATTGGCCCCTCCCTGCGCGAGAAGGGGCTCATCTTCGTCGGCATCGACGTGATCGACGGCAACCTCACCGAGATCAACGTCACCTCCCCCACCGGCCTGCGCGCCATCAAGCGGCTGGGCGGGCCGGACATCGCCGCCCAGATCTGGGACCGCATCGAGGCCCGCCGCGCCTCCTGAGGCTCTCCTTCCCATCAAGATCGATGCGGCGGCGCCACCGGCCCGCCGCGCGAACCGCCGTGGGGCTCCGGGCGTTAACCAGCGGAACGCACAGCGGCACTGTACAGGACCGACCATGGCACAGCCCTTCACCGCCTCCATCCCCCACCGCCTCGGCAAGGCCGAGGCGACGAGGCGCCTGCAGACGGGGCTCTCCGGCGTACGCGACCGATTCTCGCGCCACATCTCCATCCTGGAGGAAACCTGGACGGGCGAGCATCTGGATTTCCGCATCGCCGCCCTCGGCCAGACCGCGAGCGGCACGCTTCAGGTGGCGGACGACGCCGTGCATCTTTCCGTGGAATTGCCCTTCATGCTGGATCTGGTCGCCCGCAAGGCGAAGGACCTCATCCAGAAGCAGGGCCGGCTCCTGCTGGAGAAGAAATAGGCCGGCTCAGGCCGTTTCCAGCTCCAGCGTCAGCGTGTCGATGGAGAAGGAGCCGTCCGGCTCGAACTCGAAATGGGTCGCCACGTCCGCGCTCGCGCCGGCCATGAGCGAGCGGATGGCGGCCACGTGCAGCTCAGGCGTCCGGATCCGCGCGACCCACGAGGCAAACTCCAGCCGCAAACGCCGGTGCGCCGTGCGCACCACCCGGAACCCCGCCTCCTCGGCGAAGCGGGTCCATTCGGAGGCGCTGTAATCCCGCCCGTGCGAGGGATCGCGCAGCAATTCAACGGTTTGCAGGAACGTGTCGGCCACCGGCCATTCGGGGGCGATCACGTCCATCAGGACCACCTGCCCGCCCCCTTTCACCACGCGACGCACCTCGGCGAGCGCCTGCGGCACATTGCGCCAGTGGTGCGCGCTGTAGCGGGAAGCTACCATGTCAAAGCTGCTATCGGTGAACGGCAGGCGCTCGGCCACGCCCTGCTGCGGGACGATGTTGGGAAGGCCGCGCGCCTTCGCCTCCGCCGCGACAGCGCCCAGCATGTCGTCCGACAGATCGTAGGCCACCACCTCGCGCGCGAACGGCGCGGCGGTGAAGCTCACATGCCCGCCGCCACAGCCGAGGTCCAGCAGCCGGGCGGGCCGCGCCTCTTCCACGAGGGCCTTGAGCGCATCGAGGTCGGCGCCGCGCGCATGGACCGCGCTCGCCACATAGGCCGCGGCCTGCGGACCGAACATCTCGACCACATGAGCCTCGTGACTGCGCGCGCCTGCACCCTCGGCGGCCATGGCGGTTCTCCCCTTTTGCTACCTCCAGCATAACCGGGGCGGCGCGGCGCGCAAGCACGATCGTTCCTCTTTCGTTCTTGCGGGCGCGCCCACGCTCCGCTACCTTGAGGTGCAGACGGGCAGCAGGCAGGGGGCGGCTGTGATCCAGCGGGTGGCGACAGTCGCGTTCGAGGGCGTCGAGGCGCGCCCGGTGGATGTGCAGGTGCATGTGGCCGCGGGCCTGCCGGCCTTTACCATCGTCGGCCTGCCCGACAAGGCGGTGACCGAGGCCAAGGAGCGGGTGCGCGCAGCGCTCATCGCCTCCGGCCTCGCCCTGCCGGCGCGGCGCATCACCGTGAACCTCGCCCCCGCCGACCTGCCCAAGGAAGGCTCCCACTACGATCTGCCCATCGCGCTGGGCCTGATGGCCGCCATCGGCGCCATCCCGGGTGATGCCCTCGCGGGCTTCACGGTGGTGGGTGAACTGGCGCTGGACGGCGCCATCGCAGCCGTGGCCGGCGTGCTGCCGGCCGCCATCGGTGCCAATGCCCGCGGCCACGGCCTCATCTGCCCCGCGCCGTGCGGCGCGGAGGCCGCCTGGGCCAGCCCCGACATGGAGATCCTCGCGCCGCAATCGCTGATCCAGCTCGCCAACCACATGACCGGCCGCCAGGTGATGAGCCGGCCCGAGCCGCGGATGAAGCCGCCGGGGGACATCATGCTCGACCTCCGGGACGTGAAGGGCCAGGAGACCGCCAAACGCGCGCTTGAGGTGGCGGCGGCCGGGGGGCACAACCTGTTGTTCGTCGGCCCGCCAGGCGCCGGCAAATCCATGCTGGCGCAGCGCCTGCCCTCCATCCTGCCGCCGCTGTCGCCGGTCGAGATGCTGGATGTGTCCATGATCGCCTCGGTGGCCGGCACCATCGAGGACGGCGCGCTGATGGACCGCCGCCCGTTCCGCGCCCCGCACCATTCGGCCAGCATGGCCGCCATGGTGGGCGGCGGGGCCAAGGCGAAGCCGGGCGAGGTCTCGCTCGCCCACAACGGCGTCCTGTTTCTCGACGAATTGCCGGAATTCACGCCGCAGGTGCTCGATTCCCTGCGCCAGCCGCTGGAGACGGGCGAGGTGCTGATCGCCCGCGCCAATCACCGCGTCACCTATCCCGCGCGCTTCCAGCTCATCGCCGCCATGAACCCCTGCCGCTGCGGCCGCGCGGGGGAGCCGGGCTTCACCTGCAAGCGCGGGCCGCGCTGCGCCGACGAATATCAGGCGCGTCTCTCCGGGCCGTTCCTCGACCGCATCGACATCCATCTGGAGGTGCCGTCGGTCTCGGCCTCCGACCTCGTGCTCCCGGCCCCGGCCGAAGGTTCGCGGGAGGTGGCGGCACGGGTCGCCATGGCGCGCGAGATTCAGCTGGAGCGCTATGCCGCCCTTGGCCGGGCCGATGTGCGGACCAACGCCGAGGCCTCCGGACCGTTGCTGGAAGCGGTGGCGACGCCCGATTCCAGCGGAGCGATCCTGCTGCGCGATGCCGCCGACGCCATGCGGCTCAGCGCGCGCGGCTATCACCGCGTGCTAAAGGTGGCGCGCACCCTCGCCGATCTCGACGGCACGGAGGGGGTGGGCCGCCGCCATCTGGCGGAAGCCCTCGCCTATCGTGCGGCAGCCGAGCGGCCAAGGGCGGCGGCGTAGGGTTCGCGGCAGCTTGAGGCTGGCAGCGGCGCAGATCGGCGGCACGCACCAGCGGGAGCGTCCGGCACCATCGCGATGCCGGATAAGCCTCTCGTGGAGCGCCGGCTCAGCGCATCGCGTTGACGGCGAGGCCCTCGATATAGGTAATCTGGGCAAGGTCGCCCGGCTGCACCTTCTGCACGTCCGCCAGCACCTTGTCGTTGGCCGCGCGCACCACGCGGACATTGCCGTCCGGCCCCTCGAACGTGACGGTGCCGGCCACCGGGTCAAGCCCCACGAAGATGGAGGTCAGCGTGACCTCGCGGATGCCGAATCCCTCCGGCCAGCCCGGCAGGCCGTCATTGATGGCCACCTCGGCCATCACCTCGCCCGGCCGGCCCTGGTGCGCCTTGCCGAGCGCCGTGACGACGCCCGGTGCCACACGGATGAGAAGGTTCTCACCCACCCGAAACAGGGAGAGGTCGCCGAGCAGCGGGGGCGCGACCACCGACCAGCGGCGGCCGGCAGGATCCTCCAGCACCACGCGGCGGGTGGCGGGATCGGCCGACACGAACTTGGCCTTGTAGGCGAGCACGTTGATCTGGCCGATGCCCTGGACGAACACCTGGCTCACCTCGGCCGGCGTCGGGCGCGGCTGCGCCTGGATGCCCGCCGGCGCGAGGAAAGCAAAGCCGGCGAAGAGCGCGACCGAAAGCTGCTTGCGTGTGGAAATCATCTCGTCCCCCAGACGAATCACAGGCGCCGACGCGCCAGAAGCCTGCCGCTATCACCTGGGATGCCGTGACGGCAAGGCGCGATCGATGCGCTATGGTGCACGGGGCTCGCCCATTGTCACAGTCACGTCGGAAAACTATGGTGATGCTGGCGTTCAAGTCCTGGGCACCCGCCCGAAGCGGGGCATCTTCCAGGTCGCTCCTCGCAGCCATTGAGGCGCACCAGCCGGGCAGGACGCCCGGGCGGTACGCGGCGGCAGGGCGATACCAAGCATTGGGTGAGGCGCGCCCGCCAACGGCGGCGGCCCGGAGTGGGGGTCGTTGCGATGAAAAGAATGGGACAACCGGATCCCGGCTTCAACCTGCCCGCCCTGTTCGGCCGCGGCTTCGACGTCGCCCGTGACGCCGCGCGGGATTTCGCCCGCGACTTCGCCAAGGACCTCAAGAAGGATTTTGGCCGCGAGGGCGCCACCCCCCTGTTCGGCACCGAGCCCGGCGCCTTCCCCTTCCTGTGGGCGCAGCAGCCCGTAGGCCGCCCGGCGATGCCGGGGCCGCAGAAGCTGGTGACGGATTTCCGCGCCTATTCGGGCCTGCGCCACCGCGATGCGGTCCCGACGGAGCCCGAGAGCATCGTTCTCGGCCGGCTCGGCGCGCTGGAGGTGCGGCTTGCCCGTACCGCCCGCGACGTGCGCCGCGCCCAGCGCCTGCGCTACAAGGTGTTCTACGAGGAGATGTCGGCCACCCCCGACGCCCCGACGCGCCTCGCTCGGCGCGACATGGACAGCTTCGACACCATCTGCGACCACATCCTGGTGCTCGACCACGACGCCGGCAAGATCGTGCTGGGCCGGCGCAAGCCGAAGGTGGTCGGCACGTATCGCCTGCTGCGGCAGGAGGTGGCGAACCGCCACGGCGGCTTCTACACCCAGGGCGAGTTCGACGTGGGCGGGGTCATCGCCGCCCATCCCACCCTGCGCTTCTTGGAGCTCGGCCGCTCCTGCGTGCTCAAGCCCTACCGCAACAAGCGCACGGTGGAGCTGCTGTGGCACGGGGTGTGGACCTACATCCTGCGCAACAAGATCGACGCCATGTTCGGCTGCGCCAGCCTCGAGGGCACCGACCCGACGGAACTCGACCTGCCGCTGTCCTTCCTCCACCACAACGCCATGGCCCCGGAAGAGTGGCGCGCGCGGGCGGTGGAGGGCCGGCACGTCTCCATGGACCGCATGGCCAAGGCCGACATCGACATGAAGAAGGCGCTCCAGGCGCTGCCGCCCCTCATCAAGGGCTATCTGCGGCTCGGCGGCTTCGTCGGCGACGGCGCGGTTGTTGACCACCAGTTCGGCACCACCGATGTGCTCATCATCCTGCCGGTGTCGGTCATCAGCCCGCGCTACGTGGAGCATTTCGGGCCGACCGCGAATCGCCACGCCATCTGAGCGTTGGCACGGCGCGCCGGGCCGTGCATAAGCTGCGCCCTCAGGAGAGGGCGGCATGATCGAGATCACGGCCCGCATCGCCATCGCCGAGGACGAGATAGAGCTCGCCTTCGTGCGCGCGTCCGGGCCCGGCGGGCAGAACGTCAACAAGGTATCGAGCGCGGTCCAGCTGCGCTTCGATGCGGCGCGCTCGCCCAACCTGCCGGAGGGCGTGAAGATGCGCCTTGCCCGCCTCGCCGGCCGGCGCATGACGCAGGATGGCGTGATCGTCATCCAGGCCCAGCGCTTCCGCACCCAGGAGCGGAACAGGGAAGACGCCATCGAGCGGCTGGTGGAGCTGATCCGTGCCGCCACGGTTGTCATGCCGGTGCGACGGCCCACGCGCCCCACCCTCGCCTCCAAGGAGCGGCGCCTTGCCGCCAAGGACCGGCGGGGCCAAGTGAAATCCATGCGGCAATCGAAGCCCGACGCGGACTGAACCGCCTTCCCGAGCCGGTCAGCGCGCCGCCTTCAGCAGACGGTCGGCGGCTGCACGCGCCTCTTGGGTCACAGTCGCGCCGGCGAGCATCCGGGCGATCTCCTCGCGCCGCGTGTTAGCGGTGAGGGCATTGACACGGGTGGTCACGGGGGCGTCGGGGTCCACCACGTCCAGGGCGCTCGCCTTGGCGATGAGGAGGTGGTTGCGCGCGCGGGCGGCGACCTGCGGCGCATGGGTGACGCACAGCACCTGCACCCGCTCGGCAAGGCGGCCGAGGCGCTGGCCGATGGCGTCGGCCACGGCGCCGCCCACCCCGGTGTCGATCTCGTCGAAGATCAGCGTCGGCGCCGAGCCGCGATCCGCCAGCACCACCTTCAGCGCCAGGAGGAAGCGGGCCAATTCGCCGCCGGAGGCCACCTTCATCAGAGCGCCGGGCCGGGTACCGGGGTTGGTGCGCACCCAGAACTCCACCTGGTCATGCCCGGCAGGTCCCGCCGCAGCGGGATCGCTGGTGACGCGGGTGATGAAGCTCGCCCGCTCCAGCTTGAGCGGCGGCAGTTCCGCGCCCACCGCCTTGTCGAGCACGGCGGCGGCGCTGTGGCGGGCGCGGGAGAGATCTTCCGCCGCAGCCCGATAGGCGGCCTCGGCCGCATTCACGCTCGCTTCCAGCCGCGCCAGCGTCGCCGCGCTGCGGTCGAGGCGCTCCAGATCGGACTGGTAGCGGGCGGCCAAGGCGGGAAGGTCGTCGGCGCCGACGTGATATTTGCGGGCGGCGGCCCGAAGCGCAAACAGCCGCTCCTCGATGCGCTCCAGCTCACGAGGATCGAAGTCGGCATCGGCGCGGGCGGATTCCAGAAGCTGGCGCGCCGTCTCCAGCGCATCGAGCGCCTGATCGATGGCCTCGACGGCCGGACGCACCAGCGCCTGCGCATCGCCAGCCCGGCGTTCCAGCCGGCGCACGGCCGCCGCCAGGGACGGTATGGGCGAACTGCCGCCGGAGACGGCATCGAGCGCCTCGTCGAGATCGCCGGCGATCTTCTCCGAGCGCATCATGGAGGTGCGCCGCTCGGACAATGCGAGTTCCTCACCCGGCTCAGGAGCGAGGGCGGAAAGCTCTTCCACCGCATGACGGATGAAATCGGCCTCTCGGGCGGCGATTTCCAGCCGCTCCCGCTCGTCCTTCGCCTCGGTGAGCGCGGCCCGCCACGCTCGCCACAGGTCACCCACGGCCGCGACCTCGGGGGCGAGGGTGCCGAAGGCGTCGAGCAGCAGCCGGTGGCTGGCGGCATCCACCATGGCGCGGTCGGCGTGCTGGCCGTGCAATTCGATGAGGCTGGCGCCGATGAGGCGCAGCGTCTGCACGCTCACCGCCTCCTCGTTGACGCTGGCACGGGTGCGCCCGTCAGCCATCTGGATGCGGCGAATCACCAGCTGGTCTTCGTCGGGCAGCTCGGCGGCGGCGAGGATGGCGTGGGCCGGATGGTCTGGTGCGAGATCGAAGGTGAGCGTCACCTGCCCCTTGGGCTGGCCGTGGCGCACCAATGCGCCATCTCCACGCCCGCCGAGGGCGAGCGACACCGCATCGAGCAGGATCGACTTGCCAGCACCCGTCTCACCCGTGAGGACCGTGAGGCCCTCGGACAGGGTGAGATCGAGCTTCTCGATGAGGACGATGTCCCGGATCGAGAGCGTCGCCAGCATGGATGATCAGCCAAGCCCCATCTTCTTGAACGCCTGGCTGATCCAGGACGCCTTGTTCTCCTGCGGCTCAGCCCCACCGGACTGAACCAGCTTGTAGGCGTCCTTATACCACGAGCTGTCGGGGAAGTTATAGCCAAGCACCGCGGCGGCGGTCTGCGCCTCGCCGACAATGCCCATGGCCATGTAGCATTCGGTGAGGCGATAGAGGGCCTCTTCCACCTGGCGCGTGGTCTGGTACTGGGTCACGACCACCTTGAAGCGGTTGATGGCACCCGTGTAGTTGCGCTGCTCCAGATAGTAACGGCCGATGGCCATCTCCTTGCCGGCGAGCTGGTCGCGGGCCACCTCGATCTTCCGCTTAGCGGTGGCGGCGTATTCCGTGTTCGGATACTTGCGCACCACGTCCTGGAGGGCATCGAGCGCCTGCCGCGTCTTGCGCTGGTCGCGGGTGATGTCGGGAATGTTCTCGTAGAGCGCGGAGGCGACGAGATACTGGGCGTACGCCGCGTCGGCGGAGCCGGGGTAGAGCGCGATGTAGCGCCTTCCGACGCCGATCGCCTCGTCATACTTGCCCGCCTCGAAATAGGAGTAGGTGGTCATCAGCAGCGACTTGCGGGCCCACTCCGAATAGGGGTGGGCCTTGTCCACGTCCTCGAATCGCTTGGCGGCCTTTTCAGGCTCCTGCCTGCGCAGCAGGGTCAGGCCTTCGTTGTAGATCTTCTCGGCCGGCTCATCGGGCGGGATGGTGTCATCCTTGTCGCTGGCGCAGCCGGAGACGAGGAGGCCCATGGCCAGCGCGAGCACCAGCGCGCCGCCGCGGAGAAAGGCGCGCATGGGCAGGACATCGTTCAAGAATCGCATCACGGTTCAGCTTCCGTCCCGCGCCTTACGGCGTTGCTTGTACCCGAAGGATCGTGCCGGGAAAACCGCACGGCCGGCTGTCTCCCGGCCGGGCGCCTCCGCCCCATTCCTCGGCACGCTCCCCTGCTTGCCCCTGCCGCGTACCGCCGCAGGCGATGCCCGCGACCGGTCCGAATGCCTCGGCCCCCGCGCCCATGGCCACGGCAGGAAACAGCCCCCTCCGCGCTATCGGTGCTTTCAGTCGGCAATGTGGCGGCGGCCGCTCTCCCGCGCCTGCTGCGCCGGTGTGTGGCCGCCCCGCCACGCCGGCTCACGCAGCGCGAGGGGCGCGCGGCATCTAAATCGGAAGGGGGTTAACACTTCGCGAGCGCACGGCGCCCGAGACACACGGGCCGATGACGCAAGCGCCTATGGCACAAACAAAAGCGGCGCCCGAGGGGGCGCCGCAGTTGCAAGATACGCGGAAGAAAGACGCGGAAGATCAGATTTCCGGCGCGAATACCGGCACCGGGCTCGACACGCCGATCTCGGCACCCACGGTCTCGCGGACGGGCCGGACCGAAGCCTCGACGATGGCATAGTTGGCGCGGTCGGCGAGCAGCGCGTCCACCACCTGGAAGTTCAGCTTGTGGCCGCCACGGAAGGAGCGGTAGCGCGCCAGCAGGGGCATCCCGGCGAGGGCGAGATCGCCCACCGCGTCGAGCGCCTTGTGGCGGACGAATTCGTCGGAGAAGCGCAGGCCCTCGGGATTCAGCACGCCGCTTTCGTCGAGGCAGATGGTGTTTTCCAGGGCGGCGCCGCGGGCGTAGCCGGCGGAGCGCAGGCGCTCCACATCCTTGAGGAAGCCGAAGGTGCGGGCCGAAGCCAGCTCACGGCGGAACACGGCCGGAGACATGGTGGCGGCGAAGCGCTGACGGCCGATCATGTCGTGGCCGAACTCGATCTCCACCTCGAGGCGGAAACCGGCTTCGTAGGGCAGAAGCTCGCCGAAGGCAGCGCCGTTGTCGACGCGGACGGGCTTGAGCACCTTGAGGAACTTGCGGCGGCCGCGCACTTCGGCGACGCCGGCGGCGTCGATGGCGGCCACAAAATCGCCCGCGCTGCCGTCGAGGATCGGAACTTCGGGGCCGTCGATCTCGACCGTGGCGTTGTCCACGCCGAGGCCGCTCAGGGCCGCGAGGACGTGCTCGACGGTGGAGACAAGGGCGCCGGAGCGATCGCCGAGAACGGTGGCGAGGTCGGTGGCCTGAACGGAACGGCGGCTGACGGTGGCCTTGCGGGGCGCCTGATCGGCGAAGGAGCGGATGAAGACGACACCGGTGTTCGCGGACGCGGGCTTCAGGGTGATGGTCGCTTCGACCCCGGCGTGAACGCCGACACCCTTGAGTGCGATTTCGCGAGCCAGAGTGGTCTGCATCTTTGGTGCGTCCCGTTTCGGGGAAGTTTCCGGCTAACGGGTGTGACCCGCTTGCCGCACTCCTTCCCTCAAACCTTCACCTTGGGCCCCAACTTTCGCCCCGGTTGTACAAAGAAATTGTCAACACGGTCGGCGAGTCGGTCCCTCAGGATGGGTGCACCCTAGTCGTCACGGGGGGTGACGCCAAATCACGCTTGCTTACCCTCTGTTACGAACGCCCCTTCTCAATTTCCCATTAACTATCAGACAGTTAGCGGCAAGTTTCAAGGCGCGGGAGAGGCCTCTGTTACAGCCTTCCGCGGGGGTGGAGCCACACGAATCGGGAGAGATGTGGCGCGAATGCCACAGGGTTGCGACGTTCTGAAGCCAGCGCTTCGGCGCCTGACCGGCTGCCGCGGAATGGACGTGTAATAGGCGTGAGGGCGGCCGGCAGCCGGCACCGGGGAGACCGGCGCCGGCTAAGCCTTCATCGAACTTCAGTTCGCCTGGCGGCGCAGGAATGCCGGGATTTCCAGCTGGTCGTCGTCATGATGCGGGCCGGGACGCGAGGGCACCTCGGCGGCCGGGCGCATGGGCGGACGCTTGGCGAACTCGGACACCGGCGGCTCACCGCCGCGGGAGGGCATGGTCGGGCGGGCATCGCGCGGCTCGCCACGGCCTTCACCGCGGGGATCAGGACGCTGCTGCTCCGGACGACGCTCGGGGGCGCGCATGCTGGGCTGCTCGCGGCGGGCGGGCTCGGCCTCCGGCTCCTCGCGGCGACCAACGTGGGCAAGACGCTGGAGGAGGGTCATGCGCTTCTTGTCCGGCTGCGCCTGCTCCACCGGCGGCTCGCCCCGCTGGGCGCGGATCTGGTTCTGCGCGGGCAGCGGCAGCTCGTCGACGCGGGGCATGCGCGGGGAGCGCGGACGCTGGCCGGCCGGCGGGATATAGGGAGCGAACTCGTCCTCCACCATGGGCGCGGGCTGGGGCGCGGGCTCCGGCTCGGCGAAATAGGTGGGCTTGGGGGGCGCGGTGCGGATGGTCACGTCGTCGATGGCGACGGCGCGCTCGGCCGGGGCCTGCTGGGGCTGAGCCGGCGGGGCATAGGCCTGAGGCGCATAGGCCTGCTGTTGGGCGTAGCCCTGCGGCTGTCCATAGGCCTGCGGTGCCTGGCCCTTCTGGGCGGCGTCTTCCATGGCGATGAGGTCTTCGGCCTGGATCGCCGCCACGGCGCTGCGGATCTGCGCCTCGCGGGTGGCCTCCACGGCGGCCCGTCCGGCGTTGGAGATCTTGCGGCCGCCGAGGTCGGGGAAGCGGTCGGCGACCGGCTGGAGCTGCTCGGGGATCACCGCCGGGTCGATCCCGGTGGCCACCACCGAGACGCGGATGATGCCGTCGAGCATCTCGTCGAAGGTGGCGCCGAGGATGATGTTGGCGTCCGCGTCGACTTCCTCGCGGATGCGGGTCGCCGCCTCGTCCACCTCGAACAGCGTCATGTCCTTGCCGCCGGTGATGGAGATCAGCAGCCCGCCGGCGCCGCGCATGGAGGTCTCGTCCAGCAGCGGGTTGGCGATGGCGGCCTCGGCGGCCTGGATGGCGCGCTTGTCGCCGGAGGCTTCGCCCGTGCCCATCATGGCCTTGCCCATGTCGCGCATCACGGCGCGAACGTCGGCGAAGTCGAGGTTGATGAGGCCTTCCTT
>JAYSCE010000090.1:1140-11383 GCA_041915035.1 Xanthobacter sp. | reverse complement strand
GTTCACCTGATAGGAGGAGAACAGGCCGGCCAACTCCGGTGCCTGCCGGGCGGCACCGAGGAAGGCCTTGGTGGCCTCGTCGAGGGCGGCATAGCCGAGGCCGGCGCGGTCCTCGATCTGCAGCTTGAAGCCACCGATGGTGCCCAACCCCTGCACCGGCGGGGGCGGGAACATGGCGATCATCGCGTCCGGGATGCCCGCGAACTTGCCGTTCAGCTTCATGGCGATGGCGTTGCCGTTCAGCGACGGGTCGCGGCGTGCCTCGAACTCGTCGAGGCCGAAGAAGACGATGCCGGAGTTGGACGAGTTGGTGAAGCCGTTGATGGAGAGGCCGGGGAAGGCGATGGCCGACTTCACGCCCGGCTCCTTCAGGGCGATGTCGCTCATCTTGCGGATCACCTCCTCGGTGCGGTCGAGGGTGGCGCCGTCGGGCAGCTGGGCGAAGCCCACGAGATACTGCTTGTCCTGCCCGGGCACGAAGCCGGGCGGCACCGCCTTGAACAGCACGCCGGTCAGCGCGACCAGCACGATGTAGAGGCCGAGCATCAGCACCTTCTGCCCGATGACGCGGCGGACCACCCCGCCATAGGCATTGGAGCCGCGCACGAAGGCCTTGTTGAAGCCGCGGAAGAACCAGCCGAACAGCCGGTCCATGATGCGGGTGAGGCGGTCCTTCGGCGCGTCGTGGCCCTTCAGCAGCAGCGCCGAGAGCGCGGGCGAGAGGGTCAGCGAGTTGACGGCAGAGATCACCGTCGAGATGGCGATGGTGAGGGCGAACTGCTTGTAGAACTGGCCCGTCAGGCCGGTGATGAAGGCGAGTGGCACGAACACCGCGATCAGCACGAGGGCGATGGCGATGATGGGGCCGGACACCTCCTGCATGGCCTTGTAGGTGGCCTCGCGCGGGGAGAGGCCGCCCTCGATGTTGCGCTCCACATTCTCCACCACGACGATGGCGTCATCCACCACGATGCCGATGGCGAGCACCAGGCCGAAGAGCGTCAAGGCATTGATGGAGAAGCCGAACACGTACATGACCGCGAACGTGCCGACGATGGAGACCGGCACCGCCAGCAGCGGGATGATGGAGGCCCGCCACGTCTGGAGGAACACGATCACCACCAGCACCACCAGCGCCACCGCTTCCAGCAGCGTGTGGACCACGGCGTCGATGGAGGCGCGCACGAACTGGGTGGTGTCGTAAACGATGGAATAGTCCACGCCTTCCGGCATGTTCTGCTTGATCTCCTCCATCACCCGCCGCGTGTCGTCGGCGATGCGGATGGCATTGGAGCCCGGCGCCTGGAAGATCGGCACCGCCACCGCCTGCGTGTTGTTGAGCAGCGAGCGCAGGGCATATTCCGAGGCGCCGAGCTCGATGCGCGCCACGTCCTTCAAGAGCACGATCTCGCCGTTCGCGCCGCTCTTCACCACGATGTTGGCGAACTCCTCCTCGTTGGCGAGGCGGCCCTGGGCGTTGATGGAGAGCTGGAGGTCGAGCCCCGGCGCGCCGGGGGAGGCGCCGACCACGCCGGCCGCCGCCTGCACGTTCTGGGCGCGGATCTCGCGCACCACGTCGGCGGCGGAAAGGCCGTGCTCGGCCACCTTCTGCGGATCGAGCCAGATGCGCATGGAATAGTCGCCGGCGCCGAACAATTGCACCTGCCCCACGCCGTCGATGCGGGCGAGCCGGTCCTTCACGTTCAGCACCGCGTAATTGCGCAGATAGGTCGTGTCGTAGCGGTTGTTGGGGGAGATGAGGTGGACGACCATGGTGAGGTCCGGCGAGGACTTCACCGTGGTCACGCCGAGGCGCCGCACCTCTTCCGGCAGGCGCGGCTCCGCCTGCGAGATGCGGTTCTGGACGAGCTGCTGCGCCTTGTCCGGGTCCGTGCCCAGCTTGAAGGTGACCGTCAGCGTCATGATGCCGTCGGTGGTGGCCTGGCTCGACATGTAGAGCATTCCCTCGACCCCGTTGATGGATTCCTCCAGCGGGGTCGAGACGGTCTCGGCGATCACCTTGGGATTGGCGCCGGGATAGGTGGCGCGCACCACCACCTGCGGCGGCACCACCTCCGGATATTCCGAGATGGGCATGGCCCGCATGGCGATGAGCCCGGCGAGGAAGATGAGGACGGAGAGCACGCCGGCGAAGATCGGGCGGTCGATGAAGAATCTGGACAGGTTCATGGAACCCTCCCGCCACGCGGCGGCTGGATGAAGACGGGCGAAACGCGGAACGCAGCCGGCACCCACGCTGCGCTGTGCGCGCGGGAATGATCCGGCAAAGGGGCGAGGGGCTGCACCGGACGAGGGGGGCGTTTACGCCCGGCGCAGCCCTCTCCCGACCCCCTCCGTGCGGGGAGGGGGCGAGACGATGTCCTGAGAGCGGTGGCCGTCCCGGCGGGGCCGGAAAGGCCGGCTTGGATCAGTTCGTGCGAGTGGTCGCCGCGTCGCTCACCCGCATGGCGACGGGCTCGGGCGTCACGGCGGCGCCGGGGCGGACCCGGTGGAGGCCGTTGACGACCACGCGCTCGCCGGCCGAGAGGCCGTTGGTGACGACGCGCAGGCCGTCCACGGGCGCGCCGAGGGTGACCTCGCGCCACACCGCCTTGTTGGAGGCATCGACCACGAAGACGAACTTCTTGTCCTGATCGGTGCCCACGGCGCGCTCGCTGACGAGCACGGCGGGCGCGGCCTTGGGCTGGCCCATCTCCAGCCGCACGAACTGGCCCGGCAAAAGGCGTCCGTCCGGATTGGCGAAGCGGGCGCGCACACGGACCGTGCCGGTGCGGGGATCGACCTGATTGTCCACCAGCTGCATGACGCCTTCCACCGGCGGCGTGCCTGCTGCGACGGTCATCAGCACCGGGATCTGGTCGAGTCGGTCGGCCACGTCACCGCCGCCGCCGAGACCGGCGAGGGCGCGGGCGACGGTGCCCTCGTCGGCGCTGAAGCTGGCGTAGATGGGGTCCACCGAGACCAGCGTGGTGAGCACTGGCGCACCGGGGCCGGCCGCCACCAGATTGCCGACGGTGATCTCCGACTTGCCGACCCGGCCGGACACCGGGGCGCGAACCTTGGTGTAGGAGAGATTGAGCTTCGCGGCAGCGAGCTTCGCCTGCGCGGCCCTAAGACCGGCCTCGGCTGCGCGCTGGCCGTTGAGGCGCTCGTCTAGGGTGCTCTGGGAGAGCGTCTTGGTGGTGAACAGCTTCTCGCCGCGCTCCAGCTCGTTGCGGGCGAGGTCAAGGCGGGCCTGAACGGAGGCAACCTGCGCCTCGGCCTCGGCCACGTCGGCCTCATAGGGCTCGGGATCGATGGAGACGAGGAGTTCGCCCTCGCGCACCAGCGCGCCTTCGCGGAAATGCACGGCCTTGATGGCGCCGGCGACGCGGGAGCGCACCTCCACCCGCTCGACCGCCTCCAGGCGACCGGAGAAGGTGTCGAACAGGCGCGCCTCGCGCTGCTCGACGGTGGCCACCGAGACCGGCACGGCCGACGGGGCCGCCGCCGCGGCAGCGGGCTTGTCCGCATGGGCGCCGCCCTCCTTGGGCAGGCCATAGAGCACGCCGAACACCGCGAGGAGCGCAGCGGTGCCCAGCAGGAGGGCCTCCCGCAGGCGGGACTTCTTCGCGGCGGCCGGCTTGGTTGCTTCGAGAGTGGGGGGCGTATCGTTCGGGGCGGAGTTGGGGGCGGAGTTCGAGGCGGTCATGGGGGCAGTCCTTGGCGGTCGGTCTGTCAGAGGACGGCCGGAGCGGCCTTCAGCCGACCGGTCCGTGAAGCGGGACGCGTGGAAACGAAGAAATCGCGGAACAGGTCGCGCATCGCGGCGCTCCAGGCGGCTGGTTTGGGCGCCGGACACGAGATGCTATCGGGCCATTCGGTCGGGCCCTTGAGGATGTGGATGCAGGTCGCAACGCCGGCCGAGGCGAGCGCGTCGGCATAGCGCCGGCTCTCGTCGCACATGGGGCAGTCCTCCGCGCTCACCACCAGCGCCGGCGGCAGGGCGCCGAGGCGGGACGAGGCGAGGGGCGCTGCATAGGGATGAGCCGCCTTCTCGGGCGAGCCGAGATAGGTCTGCCAGCCATCCGCCCACTTGCAGCCGCAGCTGCCGGCATCGGCGCGGCGGATGGAGTCAGTGGCGAGGCTGGGGTCGAGCATGGGCGAGACGAGGATCTGCCCGGCGATGGGAGGAGACTGCTGGTCACGCGCCATCATGGCGAGGCCGGCAGCGAGGTTGCCACCCGATTCCTCCCCCGCGAGATAGAGCGGCGCGCCGCGTCCGGCGAGTTCGGCCCGGCGGCGGTAGACGTCGGTGACGGCGGCGAACAGCGCGGTCAGGGCGAAGGGGAACGGGTGCTCGCAGGCCAGCGGATAGTCCGCCGAGATCACCACCGCCCCGGCCGCCGCCAGGATGCCGGAGATATAGGCCCCGCACTCCAGATTTCCGCCGGTGAAGGCGCCGCCGTGGAGGTGGAAGACGAGCGGCGCGGACCCCTTCGCCGGACGCGCCCCATAGAGCCGCGCCGGCAGCAAGCCGGTCCCGGTCTCAAGGGTGATGGTCTCGGTGGCGGTGGTCATGATCTCGTCCCTCGCGTGAGGCCGGCGCCGGCCGCGCTCTCACGCCCTTGTGCAATGCAGTAACGATATTGGAGGGATAGAACGCGATAAACCGCCTTAACGTGACATCATTATTCACGTAACGGAACAATATGCACAGAAGGGCCTGCCCATGGACCAGCTCACGGCGATGCGCGCCTTCACCCGCGTGGTCGAGACCGGCAGTTTCACCCGGGCGTCCGACCTGCTTGTCATGCCGAAGGCAACGCTCACCAAGCATGTCCAATCGCTTGAGGCGCATTTGCAGACACGCCTCCTCAACCGCACCACGCGGCGGGTGACGGTGACGCCGGATGGGGCGGCCTATTACGAGCGGG
This sequence comes from Xanthobacter sp., assembly GCA_041915035.1. GTDB lineage: Bacteria > Pseudomonadota > Alphaproteobacteria > Rhizobiales > Xanthobacteraceae > Xanthobacter. The sequence goes on along the minus strand of JAYSCE010000090.1, from coordinate 6,446 downwards.
CGCTCGCCATCCTCCACGACATCGAGGAGCTGGACGGCTCCCTTTCCTCGGCCCAGGCGGCCCCGCGCGGCAAGCTGCGCATCGACATATCGCCCTCGCTCGCGACCCAACTGCTGATGCCGGCGCTGCCGGACTTTATCGAGCGCTATCCCGATATCGCGCTGGATGTGGGCTGCACGGACCGGCCGGTGGACCTGCTCGGCGAGAATGTGGATTGCGTCATCCGCGTCGGCGAAATCCGGGATCCGAACCTCGTGGCGCGACGCATCGGCGTGCTGCGCTTCGTCCTGGCCGCGTCGCCCGGCTATCTCGCGCGTTACGGCGTCCCGAAGCACCCCCTCGACTTTGAGGAGACGCACAAGCTCGTCCGCTATTTCAGCCAGCAGAGCGGCCGCTACCACCCGTTCGATTTCACGCGCGGCGACGAGGTGGTGGAACTGACCGGGCGCTACAGCGTCGCCACCAATGACGGCAATGCCTACATCGCCGCGGCGCTGGCCGGCATGGGCGCGATCATGTCACCCACCTTCCAGGTGGAGGAACACCTCGCCTCGGGTGCGCTGGTGCCCATCCTTCCCGAGTGGGACGGGGGCGAGATGCCCATCCATGTGGTCTACCCGCCGAGCCGCCACCTCACCAGCCGCCTGCGCGTGTTCGTGGACTGGGTGGCCGAACTCTTCGCGCGCTCCGAGGTCACCCGTCGCCGGGCGGCGTGAGGGCGCGGACTAGTCGTCCGAATAGCGCTGCTCGGCCCACGGGTCGCCGCGCATGTGATAGCCGCGCTCCTCCCAGAAGCCGGCCTTGTCCCGGGCGATGAACTCGATCGCCTTGATCCACTTGGCGCTCTTCCAGAAATAAAGGTGCGGCACCACGAGGCGCGCGGGGGCGCCGTGTTCCTGAGTCAGGGGCCGGCCCTCCCAGCTATGGGCGATGAGGGCGTCCTCGGAGGCGAAATCGGCGAGGAGCAGGTTGGTGGTGTAGCCGTCATAGCTGTGCAGCATCACCGCCGCCGCATGGGGCGCCGGGCGCACGGCTTCGAGCAGGTCGCGCGTCAGCACCCCTTCCCACGTATTGTCGTAGCGCGACCAGGTGGTGACGCAGTGGATGTCGCTGAGACTGCGGCTCTGGGGCAGCGCCGAGAAGGCGGCCCAGTCCAGCGAGAGGGCGGTCTCCACCGCGCCGGTGACGTCGAGGCGGAAGGATTCGCGCGTCACCACCGGCTGGAGGCCGAGGTCGAGCACCGGCCAGTCGCGCACCAGATGCTGGCCGGGCGGCAGGCGCTCGGCATCCGGGCGGGCGACGCGGCCGGTGAGAAAGCGGCCTTCCTCGGCCCAGCGTTGCTTGGTGGTGGTGAGCTTGGTGTCGGGCGGAAGTGCGTCTTCGCTCATGGTGGGCAGCTCCAGGCGAATGGAGCCGCATGATGCCACGGCCGGGGCCGCGGAGGAAATCAGGTTGCGGACGAAATCGCCCGGCTTGCCCTGTCGCCGCAGGTGTGGGAGAGGCACGCCCGAAGGACCGGTGACACCATGAGCATGGCCGAGACCAGCGGGGCGGCCCCCGCCGCATTGCCTGATCTTCTGCCCGCCTTGCGGCCACTCCTGCCGGATTTGCGCGGCACGCTTACCGCCAATGCGCCGTTGGCCGACTTCACCTGGTTCCGCGTCGGCGGACCGGCCCAGCTCCTGTTCCTGCCGGCGGATGCCGACGATCTCGCCTATGTCCTGACCCATCTCCCGGCCGATCTTCCGGTGACGGTAATCGGCCTCGGCTCCAACCTCATCGTGCGCGACGGCGGCGTGCCCGGCGTGGTGATCCGCCTCGGCCGCGGCTTCACGGACGTGAGCGTCGAGGGCACGCGCATCGTCGCCGGCACCGGCGTGCCCGACGTGAAGGTGGCCCGCGCGGCGGCGGATGCGGGGCTGGCCGGCTTCTCCTTCCTGCGCGGCATTCCCGGCGCCATCGGCGGCGCATTGCGCATGAACGGCGGCGCCTATGGCGGGGAGACCAAGGACGTGCTGGTGGAGGCCGAAGGTGTCACCCGTGCCGGGCAGAAGGTGCGTTTCAGCAATGGGGAGATGGGCTTCACCTACCGCCATTGCGGCGTGCCGGACGACGTGATCTTCACCCGCGCCGTCTTCGAGGGCCGCCCGGGCGATCCGGCGGAAATCGCCGCCGAAATGGCCAAGATCACCGAGAGCCGGGAGGCGACCCAGCCCATCAAGAGCCGCACCGGCGGCTCCACCTTCAAGAACCCGCCCGGCACCAGCGCCTGGAAACTGGTGGACGCCGCCGGCTGCCGGGGCCTCACCATAGGCCGCGCCCAGGTGTCGGAGCTGCACACCAATTTCCTCATCAACCTCGGCGGCGCATCGGCATCCGAGATCGAGGGGCTGGGCGAGGAGGTGCGTCGGCGGGTGAAGGAGACCTCCGGCGTGACGCTGGAGTGGGAGATCAAGCGCATCGGGCTTCCTCTCTCGCCCGCCTGAGCCATTAGCAAAACCTAAAACCGGACCGCGCCATGGTGCTGGCGCAAAGCTGCTCTCTTCAGGGCGGGCGCCGGCGCGCGCCGGTAACGGAACGGGAATGACGTCGATGGCCAAACATGTGGCGGTGCTGATGGGCGGCTGGTCCTCCGAGCGGGAGGTCTCGCTCAATTCGGGCGCCGCCTGCGCCGCCGCCCTGGAAGGCGCCGGCTACCGGGTGACGCCCGTCGATGTGGGCCGCGACGTCGCCGAGGTGCTGGCACGCCTCAAGCCGGACGTGGTGTTCAATGTGCTGCACGGCGCGCCGGGCGAGGACGGCACCATCCAGGGCATCCTCGAAATCCTGCGCATCCCCTACAGCCATTCCGGCGTGCTCGCCTCGGCGCTGGCCATGGACAAGGCGCAGGCGCGCATCATGCTGGCCGCGGCCGGCGTGCCGGTGGCCAGGGGCGGGCTGGTCAGCCGGGCCGCGGCGGCCAAGGCCCATGCCATGGAACGGCCCTACGTGCTGAAGCCCAATACCGGCGGCTCCAGCGTCGGCGTCTTCATCGTGCGCGAGGACCAGGAGCACCCGCCGCAGGAATTGACGCGCGAGGACTGGACCCTCGGCGAAAATCTTCTTGTGGAGGAATTCATTGCCGGGCTCGAGCTGACCTGCGCCGTGATGGGCGACAAGGTCTTTGATGTCATTGAGATCGAATCGACCCAGGCGTTTTACGATTACGAAAGCAAGTATGCACCGGGTGGCTCGCGCCACATCCTTCCGGCCCGCATTTTACCCGAAATTTACCAACGGGTGCAGATGTTAAGCCTCACGGCGCATCGAGCTCTCGGGTGCCGGGGGGTGTCGCGGAGCGATTTTCGCTTCGACCCGTCGAAGGGCGATGCCTCCGGCCTCGTCTGTCTCGAGGTCAACACCCAGCCCGGCATGACGCGGACGTCTCTGGTGCCAGAACTGGCCGCTCACGCGGGCATCTCATTCGGCGAGCTTGTGACATGGATGGTGGAGGACGCGTCGCTGGATCGCTAGGACCCCGCCCCGGCGCGGGCAGGCGACCCCCGCAGCGCCCCGGAGAGCGCCCAGGCGCAGGCTACGGGGCAAGGCCCGATGCCGCCCCCCGCGCCGCTGCGCCGCCCCCCGGGCGACACAAGCGCCTCGCTATCGATCCCCGGCCGGCCAGCCGCCTCGCACTGTTCCTGCGCCGCCTGTCGGTGCGCATGTCCACCTCCCGCCTCGGCCGGCGCAGCGCCAGCCTCCTCGCCATCGCGGTCGTCGGCGGCTTCTCCGCCTACGGCACCGTGCTCGGCGGGCATGTGGAAGAGGCGAAGAGCATCGTCATCGACGTGGCGGACGCCGCCGGCAACCTCGCCGGCTTCAAGGTGAAGGAAGTCAACATCGCCGGGCACAATCACGTCACGCCCGCGCAGATCCTCGCGACGGCGGGCATCAAGTCCTCCACCTCCATCCTCTTCCTGAACGCCGACGAGATGCGTGCGCGGCTCGAATCGCTGCCGTGGATCGCCAGCGCCAGCGTGCGCAAATTCTATCCCGACCGGATCGAGATCGCCGTCTCCGAGCGCCAGGCCTATGCGCTCTGGCAGGTCAACGGCGAGCTGAAGGTGATCGCCCGCGACGGCATTCCCATCGCCCCCTATTCGGACGATCCGCGCTACGTGCAACTGCCCATCGTCGTCGGCGAGGGCGCGCAGAACCATGTGGGCGAGATCGTCGACGTGCTCGCCCGTCTGCCCGCCCTCAAGGAGCAGGTGCGCGCCGCTATCTTCGTCGCGGAACGGCGCTGGACGCTGAAGACCCGCAACGGCATCGACGTGCGTCTGCCGGAAGAGAATCTGGAAGGCGCGCTGGTCGCCCTCATGGACCTCGACCGCGAGAAGAAACTGCTCAGCCGCGACATCACCATCGTAGACCTGCGCCTGCCGGATCGCGTGGTGGTTCGCCAGTCCGACGCTGCCGCCGCCGCCCGCGCCGAAATGCTCAAGGCCCGCGCCAAGGCAAAGAAGGGAGGCCCCGCATGAGGGGACGGCTCGCCCAGGGCTTCGCACCTAAGATGCGCCCGCTGCCGCCGAAGAAGGGCGGCATCGTCGGGGTGCTCGACATCGGCACCAGCAAGGTGGTCTGCGCCATCGCCCGGCTGAAGCCGCGCGGCGCATCCGACGTGCTGACGCGGCGCACCCACGCCATCGACGTGCTCGGCATCGGCCACACCCGCGCCCACGGCATCAAGGGCGGCGCAGTGGTCGACATGGCCAAGGCCGAACTCGCCATCCGCCAGGCGGTGGACATGGCCGAGCGCGCCTCGGGCGTGCAGATCGCCTCCGTCGTGGTCGGCGTCTCCGGCGGCCGCCTCGCCTCCCAGCATTATGAGGCCGCGGTGCGCCTCTCCGCGCCGGCGGTGGAGGAATTCGACATCCGCCGCGTGCTGGAGGCCGCCTCCACCTACGCGGTAGGCGACGGCCGTGCTGTGATGCACGCGCTGCCCGTGGGTTATTCGCTCGACGGCCGGCGCGGCATCGGCGAGCCGTGCGGCATGCTCGGGCGTGAACTCGGCGCCGACATGCACGTCATCACCGCCGATCTCACAGCGCTGAAGAATCTCGTGCTGTGCGTCGAGCGCTGCCATCTCTCCATCGAGGCCATGGTGGCGGCGCCCTATGCGGCGGCGCTGTCCTCGCTGACCGACGACGAGATGGAACTGGGCGTCACCCTCATCGACATGGGGGCCGGCACCACCACCTTCTCCGTCGTCGCCGGCGGCCACTGTCTCTACGTGGACGGCGTGGCGCTGGGCGGCCAGCACATCA
>JAYSCE010000090.1:0-1130 GCA_041915035.1 Xanthobacter sp. | reverse complement strand
ACATCACCAACGACGTCGCCCGCGGGATGCCCGCGCGCCTTGCCGATGCCGAGCGCCTGAAGGCGCTTCACGGGGCCGTCGTGGCGGTCTCCTCCGACGACCACGACATGCTGACCGTGCCGCCCTTGTCGGGTGATTCGCGCGACCAGCCGCACATGGTTCCGAAGTCCCGGCTTGTCACCATCGTGAAGCCGCGGGCGGAGGAAATCGTCGAACTGTTGCGCGATCGCCTCAGGGCCTCCGGCCATGCCGGGGATGCCGGCCGGCGCATCGTGCTCACCGGCGGCGCAGCGCAGCTTCAGGGCCTTGCTGATCTCGTGGCGCGGGTCATCGGCCCGCAGGTCAGAATCGGCCGGCCGCTTGGCGTTTCCCGTCTTCCCGAGGCGGCGCGCGGCGCGGCCTTCGCGGTGACGGCAGGTCTTCTCGTCTATCCGCAGGTAGCAGGGCTCGAGCATTTCGAGCCGCGCCGGCGGCAGGCGGCAGTGGGCGAGGGACCGGGCTATTTCGGTCGCGTCGGCCGCTGGCTGAAGGACAGCTTTTAGACATGGTTAACGAAAGCTGCCGTAACAAAGAGGTCATCAAGGATTCGCGAGCGGCGGACAGGGCCGATCGGGACGGAGCAATAGCATGACGATCAACCTTCAGATGCCCGACATTCGTGAGCTTCGTCCCCGGATCACGGTGTTCGGTGTGGGCGGCGCCGGTGGCAACGCCGTTAACAACATGATCACCTCCGGGCTCCACGGCGTGGAGTTCGTGGTGGCGAACACCGATGCCCAGGCCCTCGCCCTCACCAAGGCCGAGCGCGTGGTGCAGATGGGCGTGGCAGTGACCGAGGGCCTCGGCGCCGGCTCCCAGCCCGAGGTCGGCCGCGCCGCCGCCGAGGAAGTCATCGACGAAATCCGCGATCACCTGTCCGGCTCGCACATGGTCTTCATCACCGCCGGCATGGGCGGCGGCACCGGCACCGGCGCTGCCCCGGTGGTGGCCCGCGCGGCCCGCGAGCTCGGCATCCTGACCGTCGGCGTCGTGACCAAGCCCTTCCACTTCGAGGGCCAGCGCCGCATGCGCGTCGCCGAGCATGGCATCAGCGAGCTGCAGAAGAGCGTCGATACCCTCATCGTCATCCC
>JAYSCE010000089.1:0-11434 GCA_041915035.1 Xanthobacter sp. | reverse complement strand
ATTGTAGACCGGCTGGTGGGGGACGGGGATAAGGTGGGCGCGGTGAACACCGTGCGGCGGGAGGCGGATGGCAGCTTCACCGGCACCATGCTGGATGGCCATGGCTTCGTCGCCGGCCTCGCCAGGGCGGGGTGGGAGCCGCAGGGCAAATCCGTCTACATCGCGGGCGCCGGCGGGGCGGCGAGCGCCATTGCCTTCGCGCTGGCGGGGGCGGGCATGGCGCGGCTCACGATCTTCGATCGCACGCCCGCCATCGGGCAGGCGCTGCTCGCGCGGGTGAAGGCGGCCTACCCGCACATCGAGACGGCGTTCGGCACGCGCGACCCCTCCGGCCACGATCTTGCGGTGAATGCGACGCCGCTGGGCCTTGAGCCGGATGATCCCTTCTCCTTCGATGTGGAGAAGGCGGACCCGCAAACCCTCGTCGCCGAGGTGCTGATGAAGCCGGAGACGACGGCCCTCCTCCACGCCGCCGCCGCGCGCGGCTGCGCCATCCACCAGGGCAAGCACATGCTGGATGGCCAGCGCGATCTGATGATGGCCTATTTCGGCCTTGCCCCACAAGGCGACCCCATGAACCCCGCAGACGCCGCCCGTCTCGCCGGCCTGCTCCACGCCGCGCGGCAGGAGGCGCGGCTCGCGGAGCTTCCGGCCGACGCGCGCCTGCCCGCGACACCGGAGGAGGCCTATCAGGTGCAGGCCGAGATCGTCCGCCTCTCGGGTGAAAACATTCGCGGATGGAAGGTGACGGCGCTGAAGGAGGAAGACCGCGCGGCCTATGGCGGCACGCGGCCGGTGGCCGGCCCGCTGCTCTCCGGCTGGGTGTTTCCGTCTCCCGCAGAGGTGCCGCTCTCCCGCTTCACCGCGCCGCTGCTGGAATGCGAATTCGCCTTCCTGCTGGGGCGGGATCTCCCCCCGCGCGAAACGCCCTACACGCTGGAGGAGATTGCCGACGCGGTGGCCGCGCTCATCCCCGCCTTCGAGATCGCCGATGGCCGCGTGCCTCCGGACGCCCCCGGCGCTTTGCGCCTTGCCGACAGCATGGGCAACGGAGCCTTCATTCCCGGAACGCCGGTGAGTGACTGGCGCGCCCTCGACCGCGCCGGCCCCGTCACGCTCTTCATCGATGGCAAGAAGATCGAGACCGGCAGCGGCGCCCGCATCCTCGGCGACCCGATCAAGGCCGTCCAGCACCTCGCCAACGCCCAACCCCTGTGCGCGCCCCTGCGCGCCGGCCACATCATCACCACCGGCACGGCGACGACGCCGGTGCGGCTGGGGCGAGCGGGCCGGGTGGAGGCAGATTTCGGGGCCGTGGGAAGGGTAGGGCTGGGGATCGCGTAGGCCAAGCCAAAAGGGGCGACGCTGAAAGGGGCAACCGCCAGCGGCGCAGTTGCCGCTTGATCGCAGGCGATGCTACCGACGGGGAAGCGGACGGCCGCCGTGGGGGCAAAAGCAGTCCGCGCTGAACGAGGGGGATATCGTGATCGCGTCGATCCGGGGGCTTTTCGTGTGCGCGGTCGCGACCGCTCTTGTCGCCGCCTTTGGCGCGGGGGCGGCGGCGCAATCCATCGATTTCAGCCGCCCCTATTATGAGGGCCGCTGGGCCTGGATGGGCAATGCCAGGCTGAAGGAGAACAACCAGAACACCAGCCGCCTCCAGTTCAACGCCACGGCGGATCGGGCGGTCTACTGCTATGACACCCTTTGCTACAACGTGAAGCCCACCACCACGGCGGACGGCGGCTTCACCTTCCCCGGGACGGGCAGGAACGGCTTCAGGTTCGATCCCGCAAGCTCCGATGCGCAGCTGACGGGCGGCTATTGGTACGCCTTCCCCTCCAATGGTGCGCCCGACGCCACCATCGTCTTCCGGCTGAAGGGCACCCCCGCCCCGGCTGCGCCCACCATCGACTTCAGCCGCCCCTATTACGAAGGCCGCTGGGACTGGAAGGGCAACAACAAGCTGAAGGAAAACAACCAGAACACCAGCCGCTTCCAGTTCAACGCCACCGGCGAGCGCGGGGTCTATTGTTACGATGCCACGTGCTACGCGGTGAAGCTCACCCCCGCGGCGAACGGCAGCTTCACCTTCCCGGGCCTCGGCAAGAACGGCTTCAAGTTCTCCTCCTTCAATTCCGAGCGGCAGCTCAACGGCAGCTACTGGTACACCTTCCCCTCCAGCAAGACGCCGGACGCGACGGTGGTGCTCAATCTGAAGCCGTGAGGAGGCGGGGCGGGCGACCCGCTCAGGGCCGCCAGCACCTGGCCCACGCCCAGCCCCTGTGCGCCGGCCACATCATCACCACCGGCACGGCGACGACGCCGGTGCGGCTGGAGCAAGCGGGCCGGGTGGAGGCGGATTTCGGGGCGGTGGGGGTGGTGCAACTGGTTACGGATGAAGTTGACTCAACGCGGCCCCGAGATACTCTTTTACAGAAATCGTAGCGCGTAAATTGATTGCGGTGTTTGCGGGATCGCTTATGGAAATTAATGAAGTCGACGACGAGGGGCCGCCCTGGAATCCCAAGCATGAGGGGATACCGCCAACGTGGAAGCGCATAGGGGATGGTGGTAACGCCCATGTTTGGACAGATGGCACTCACGCCATCAAACGTTTGAAGCCAAACGCTTCGAAAGAACCGGTGGCTCGATTCGCTCGCGAAGCCCAGCTCTTTATTGAAATCGCCAGTGATTCTGAATTGGCGATAGTTCCTGTCCTAGCAGTTCGAAGGAGGGCGGGCGAGATTGAAATTGTTATGGATCGCCTCGGCGGAAATCTCGCAGAGGTGATCGGAGAGTTTGCGGGGAACCCCCAAAAATCGGCTGCCGCTCTGCTTCCGATTGTTGAGACGCTTGCCAAACTGGCGGAGAGATCTCCGCCAATTCATCATCGCGATATCAAGCCCGAGAACCTGCTGTATTGGCGACGTGAAGGCAGTATTGCGCTCGCTCTCACTGACTTCGGCTGCGCTTATCTAGCTGAGGATGAGCGGTTGACTCCAACCCATCGTGCGATTGGGGCATGGGCCTATCGGCCCCCTGAGTACAGTATCGGACGTGTGGCGGCTGTCGATGAAAAGGGAGACGTGTTTAGCTTAGGTAAGGTGCTGTGGGCGATGATTAATGGCGAGAGGCATGTAGTATTTCCTGGGCCAGTTTGGTTTTTGGATGAGTTTGATCTTGAAAATAGATATCCTAATGCGTCGAGAATAAATCAAGCGATGATTGTAATTGCTCAAGCGTGCGATATTCGTCCAGATCGGCGGCCAAGTCTCGTGCAGATTGCGGAAAATTTACGTTGGCTAATCTCCCTAGAAGCAGGAGAGGGGTCCTTGATCGATAACGATCTAACCGCCGCAATGCTGCGCAAAGAGGCCCAAAGGGAAATAGAGTACCAACAGCGACGAGCGTTCGCCGCACAATTTGTTTCTGCCATCCATGCGGACTTTCTGACTGCTATTAATGCGCTACATAGCCGCTTGCCAGAGTCAACTCTTTTTCGAGAATGGTTCAACACCACACACAGATTGGGTCAGCCTCGGCAGGCCCTCGTCGATCAAGTTGCCGTGCTGGAGTCCGACGCCCCAGTGTCAAACGTGCGTTTCCAGAAAACCTCCCTTATCACGCGTTTTTTCCCGGCTGACGCAAAAACTCCAATCTATTTTATCGCGCAAGTCGAAGATGAAAATGATCGCGTTCCTGCATCAAAGCTGACAGTTTTGGGATATCCTGAAGGGGTGAGAGTAAAGATTCTCTATTCAGATGGTAATATAGTGGACGAACCGTATCAAAGTAGCGTTCTTGTCGATTTTTTCGCGAGGGCTGCGACTATGCTGCCTTAATGAAATGAAGATAATATTGATGATTGGAAATGTTGTTTTGCTCCAGAATGCGCCCCCAGGTCTTGGAAACATGCCAGGCGTGGCGGTGCGGGAAATGTATGATGCTGGCAAGCTCTTCCCCCCTCAAAACCGCCCCTCCCGCCCCTCCTGAAACGCGGTAATCCCCTCCTGCCGGCCCCGGTCGCTCATGCAGATCACGTGCAGTTCGTTCTCGTGGCGGATGCCGGCCTCCAGCGGCATGGAGAGGGCGGCGCGGGTGGCGGCTTTGACGGCCTGGGTGGCGAGGGGGCTGAAGGTGGCGATGCGCTGGGCCAGCGCCGTGGCGTGCGCGTCGAGGGCGTCGTCTTCCACCACCTCCTCCACGAGGCCGATGGCGAGGGCGCGCGCGGCATCGATGGTGTCGCCCGAGAGCAGAAGACGCATGGCCTGCCCGTAGCCCACGAGGCGCGGCAGCATCTGGGAGGCGCCGCCGCCGCCCACCCAGCCGCGCGTCACCTCCGGCGCGCCGAATTTGGCGGACGTGCCGGCGATGCGGATGTCCGCCCCGAGCGCGATCTCCAGCCCCCCGCCCAGCACCCAGCCGCGCAAAGCGGCGATGACGGGCTTCCTCATGTCACGCACCACGGCGGCATATTCCACCCGGTTGCGGAAGGCCCAGAGGTCGGTGATCTCGCCAAGGGCATTCATGTCCGAGCCGGCGGAAAACGCCTTCTCCCCGCCGCCGGTCAGCAGCACCACGCGCACGGCATCGTCCGCATCCAGCGCCGCGCAGGCCGCCGCGAGGTCGCGGGCCATGGCGGGGGTGATGGCATTGTGCTTGCGCGGCCGGTCGATGACGAGGCGCGCCATAGGACCCTCGTGCGTCACGCGGATGGCGCCGTCGGTGTCGCTCATGCTCCCTCTCCCTCGCGTGCGCGGGCGGAGCGGCGCTCCACCTCCTCGAAGATGGCGGAGACATCGCGGTCCGTGCCGCCATGGGCCATCATGTCTGTGAACAGGCCGGCGAGGGTGTCGAGCAAGGTGAGGCTCAGCCCCATCTCCCCCGCCAGCGCCTGCGCCGTCTTCAGATCCTTCAATTGATATTGCGCCGGGGAGCCGGGCACGAAATCCCGCGCCGCCATGCGCGCGCCGTGGAGGTTCAGCACCTTCGAATCGCCGAAGCCGCCCATGAGCGCCGTGCGCAGGTTGGCAAGGTCCGCCCCGCCCTTCGCGGCGAAGGCGAACGCCTCCGCAACGCCGGCCATGGCCGCGCCGACGATGATCTGGTTGGCGAGTTTGGCGAGCTGCCCCGTCCCCACCGGCCCGATGCGCGTCGCCCGCCCCATGGGGGCGAAGAGGGGGGCAAGGTCCGCGATGGTGACGTCATCGCCCCCCGCGAGGATGGCGAGGGTGCCGTCGCGCGCGCCCACCTCGCCGCCGGAGACGGGCGCGTCCACGTATCGGATGTTTCGCGCGGCGGCTTGGGCGGCCTGCGCCCGGCAGGTCTCGACGGGGATGGAGCTCATCACCACCAGCGTGGCGCCGGGCTTGAGCGCATCGAGGGTGGGGGCGGAGAACAGCACCTCGTCGATCACCGCGCCGGTGGAGAGCATCACCACCGCCGCCGCCGCGCCTTCCAGCGCCGCTTCCGGCGTCTCGGCGAGGGTGGCGCCCGAGGCGAGCAGCGGCTCCGCCTTCGCCCGGCTGCGGTTCCAGGCGGCGACGTTGAGGCCGGCCTCCGCCAGTCGCCGCGCCATATGTCCGCCCATGATGCCGGTGCCGAGGAAGGCGATCCTCGCGCCGGGTGCGATTTCGGGCATCTCTCCCTCCCGAATGATTTAAGCGGTCTTCGCCGCCTTCTTCACTGCTGCGAGCTGCTTGAATTCTTCCGACTTCTTGTAGAACGCATCCAGCGGATAGCAGCCGGAGACGATGCCGTTGCGCGGCGCGGAGGTGCAGTCGGAGAAGGTGCGGCACACCTTCTTCTTCTGGAACGGCCGGCCGTTGAGCACGTCGAGCGGCAGGTCGGGATAGGAGAGCACCATGCGGCCGAGGCCGACGAGGTCCGTCCAGCCCTGCCGCACCACCGCCTGCGCCACGTTGGGCAGGAATTCCTGAAGGTAGGTGTAGCCGGAGCCGATGAGCGTGAAATCCGGGAAGCGCTCCTTCAGCGCGCGCACCACCTCCAGATGGCGCATCACGCCCAGCAGCGGGTCTTCCGGCGGCTGGTAGCCATCGGAGGGCGGATAGCTCGCGGGGCGCGTGACGTGGGGATTGTAATAGGGGCTGCCGAGGGTGACGTTGACGAGGTGGATGTCGAGCGCGCGCAGCACCTCGAACACCTCGAAGGTCTCGTTGAGGTCGTAGGCCGTGGGGTCGCCCGCGTCGGTGCCGAAGCCGTAGACGTAGGGCAGGGCGCCGGCCGCATTCTCGGGCACGCCGGGGCCGAGTATGCCGGGCACGCTCGCCGCCGGGTCCGGCCGGTAGGCGATGAGATCGATGGCCGAGAGGCGCACCCCGAACTTCAGCCCCGGGCAGGCGGCGCGGATGCCGCTCGCGAGTTCGCGCAGGAAGCGGGTGCGGTTCTCCAAGGGGCCGCCGAACGCGCCGGGCCGGCTGCGGGCGGAAAGGAATTCGTGGCCGAGATAGCCGTGGCAGTGCTTGAGGTCCACGAAATCGAAGCCGCAGGCCTGTGCGCGCTTCGCGGCGATGATGTAATCGTCGATGAGCCGCCAGATGTCGTCGTCCGACATCACCGGATATTCCTCCGGGATGCCGAACTTCCGGTCGAGCACCGGGTGGCGGTAGAGGATCATCTGCTCGAACTTGCGATTGTCGTTCGGCTTGCAGAAGCGGCCCGAATGGGTGAGCTGGAGGCCGATGACGAGATCGTCGTCGTTGCCGGTCGCTTCCCTGTGGGCCGCGATCACCGTCTCGCGCAGGCCGGCGACGGCGGATTGCGTCGCCTCGGTCATCACCAGCTGGAGCGGGTTGGCGCGGCCGTCATGGCGCACGGCCACCGCCTCGCCGCCATAGATGAGCTTCGCCCCGCTCTCGCCGAACCGCCGCCAGCGGCGGACGGTGTTCTCGGTGGGTGCGCCCTCCCGCGTGCCGTCCCAGCCCTCCATGGGGTGGATGGCGAAGCGGTTGCCGATCCTCATCCCGTCCACGGTCAGCGGCGCGGCCAGCGGCTGGTCGGGGCCGTGCGCCACGATGTCGTCGCAGGGCATGTCCGCGCCCAGCTCGGCGAGGTGCGCGCGGAAGCCGGCGACGCTGGTGAAAGAGGTGATCTTCGGGAAATCCCCATACTTCATGGAGGGCCTCCTTGGGGCGCGATCTGGGGGCGCGTCTTGGGCGTTTCGCTCGGTGTCTGGCGGCGCGGACCTTGCGGCGGGCGTTCTTCCTTATGTAACTGGTTAGTTAATACGGGAGAGGCGAGGCTGTCAATGCGAATGGGCGCGGCGGGAGCTGAATGGCTCGACGGCGCGCGCCGCCCCCAATCGCCGGCCGCCGGTCACCGCCGGGGCGCCGGGCGAAACCTGTGCTCGGCCAGCGCTGCCTAGATGCCGGGGGCAGGAGAGGGGCGCGCCCGTGCGGCGCCGCGCCCAGACAAGAAATGGTCCGTCCGGGCGGGGAGGCCGAATGCGCGCAGGTCAGGCCGGGCGCAGGCTCTCAGGCGAAAACGTCGCTCACATAGGTCGCGACGCGGGTGAAGGCCGCTTCCGCGCCGTGAGCGGCGCGCGCCTCCTCGTCGCCCGAAAGGGGCACGGCATCGAGCGCGGCGACGAAGGTCTTCCAGTGCAGGCCCCGCCCCTCGGGCGCGGCGGCCAGATGCCGGGCGCCGAATCCCTCGTCGAGGCCGATCGCTGCGGCGGCCTTCAGCAGGAAGGCGGCGCCGAGATTCGAGCCCTCCACCACATAGAGCCAGCCGAGCGCTTCGGGCAGCGGCGCGTCGATCGCCAGGGCGGGGGGCGCGAGGGGCGCGGGAGCGGGAAGGCCGAGGTCGGCGAGGTCGGCGGCGATATCCGCGAGCCGGCGGCGGCCGGGAAGGTCGGGCAGCAGCGCGCCGAGGGCCGGGCTGTCGTAGAGCGCGGCAATGTCGCGATGGAACAGATACTGCACCGCGAGGAAGCGGCCGTAGCGCTCCCGGCTCTCGAACGGCCGCCCCGCCATGATCGCCGCATCGAGCCGGCCGTGGGCGGCGCTGGTGCGGGCCTTCAGGGCTTGCGCGCGGGTTTCGGGGCGATCAAGTTCGGCGGTGGTCATCGGAAGCCTCAATATTTGAACTATTCTCGATCAAAACAAATGATCCGACAGAACAGATACGTTCTTGGTCTATCTAAGCGGACACGAGGCTTCCCGCAAGACGCTGCGGCAACGCCTGCGAAGGCGATGGCAAGTCATCGATGCCTGCGCCTGATCGCGAAAACAGTGCGTCCAGCATCATTACATCAAATGGCCGCTGCCGCCAGCTTTGCCCATCACCGCCCCGACGACACCGACGGAAGCTGTGCTGGAAATATTCCAATCAAAACTCGGAACGTTCGGAGCGCAGCGGCGATGGGCAAGAACGGGCCGGCTGCGCGCGGTCGAGTTCACCGCAGCGTTGATGTAGGCTCGTCGTTGCGGCCGGCGCGTCGTCCGGCCCGAGGAGGAACGATCATGCGTCCGTTCACCAGTGCCGCCCGCAGCCCCGCCTGGACCCGGCTTCCCCTTCTCGCAGCTCCGATTTTCGCCGGCGCCTTGGTCGCCGCGCCGGCCTTCGCCCAGGCGCCCGCCCCCGCCGCGACGGTGATGAAGGCCGACATCATCAACAACGAAGGCAAGACCATCGGCAGCGCCACCGCCACGGGCACGGAGCGCGCCACCATCGTGCGGCTGGCGCTCTCCGCCGGCGCGCTGCCGCCCGGTTGGCACGGCATCCACTTCCATCAGGTGGCCAACTGCACCGACACCGCCAAGTTCCTGGACTCCAAGGGCCACGTGAACCACCACGACAAGGCCCACGGCCTGCTCAACCCCAACGGCCCGGACCAGGGCGACCTGCCCAACATCTACGCCAATGCCGACGGCTCGGTGAACGCCGAGGTGTCGAGCACCACCGGCCTCACCGACAAGGACGGCCTTGGCCAGCCGGGCGGCTTCGCTCTGGTGATTCACGCCAGCCCCGACGACTTCATCACCCAGCCCATCGGCGGCGCCGGCGCCCGCATCGCCTGCGCGGCGTTCAAGCCGTAAGGGCGAGGGAGGGAACTGGAGCCGCCTGAACACGGCGTCGTTCACATCGTCATGGCCGGGCTTGTCCCGGCCATCCACGTGGTTGGGCCGGACACGTCCTCTGGGCAGCGCGCTATCGGTCCTACGGGGATGCCCGGGACAAGCCCGGGCATGACGGCGTGGTTGAAAACCAAAGGTCAAATTAAACGTAAAATGTGTGTAAAACTAAAGAATACCCCACTCGCTCCCGATAATTGATTGAACCACTCGATTTTGTGGTGATACTCCGCGCCCGAATTGCCCCATCCCGCGCGGAGCCCTTTTCATGCGCCTCAGCTTCTCCCTTGCCGCCCTCGCGGCGGCCCTGTTCGCCCTCTCCCCCGCCTTTGCGGCCGATCCCAAGCCCCTGCGCATCGGCGTGCTGAATGACCAGT
This sequence comes from Xanthobacter sp., assembly GCA_041915035.1. GTDB lineage: Bacteria > Pseudomonadota > Alphaproteobacteria > Rhizobiales > Xanthobacteraceae > Xanthobacter. The sequence goes on along the minus strand of JAYSCE010000089.1, from coordinate 1,959 downwards.
CGGGCATCTATGCCGACATGGCCGGTCCCGGCTCGGTGATCGCGGCGAAGATGGCGGTGGAGGATTTCGGCGGCAGCGTGCTGGGCCGGCCCATCGAGATCATCGCCGGCGACCACCAGAACAAGCCGGATGTGGGCTCCGCCATCGTCACCCGCTGGATCGACGAGGACGGGGTGGACGTGATCGCCGACATCCCCACCTCCTCCGTGCTGCTGGCGGTGCAGGAGATCGGCCGCACCAAGAACAAGCTGGTGCTCGCCTCCACCGGCGGCTCGTCCGATTTCACCGGCAAGGCCTGCGCGCCCACCGGCATCCACTGGACCTACGACACCTATGCGCTGGCCGCCGGCACCGGCGCGTCGCTCGCCAAGGACGGGCCTTGGTTCTTCATCACCGCCGATTATGCCTTCGGCACGGCGCTGGAGCGCGACACGGCCAAGGCTGTGGAGAAGGGCGGCGGCAAGGTGGTGGGCAGCGTGAAGCACCCGCAGGGCACCGCCGATTTCTCCTCCTTCCTGCTGCAGGGGCAGGGCTCTGGCGCGAAGCTCATCGCCTTCGCCAACGCCGGCAGCGACACGGTGAACGCCATCAAGCAGGCCAATGACTTCGGCATTCCCCAGTCGGGCATCAAGCTCGCCGGCCTCCACCTGCACATCACCGACATTCACGCCATCGGCCTTCCGACGGCGCAGGGCCTGATCCTCACCCAGGGCTTCTACTGGGATCTGAACGACGAGACCCGCACCTGGTCGAAGCGCTTCTACGAGAAGCACAAGGCCATGCCGACCATGGGCCAGGCCGGCACCTATTCGGCCATCCTGCATTACCTGAAGGCGGTGAAGGCCGCCGGCACCACGGACACCGCGACCGTCGCCACGCAGATGAAGGCGACGCCGGTGGACGATTTCTTCTCCCATGGCGGGCGCATCCGCGAGGACGGCCGCATGGTCCACGACCTCTATCTGCTGCAGGTGAAGACGCCGGCCGAGCAGAAGTATCCGTGGGACTATCTGAAGCTCATCCGCACCATTCCCGGCGACGAGGCGTTCCGTCCCCTCGCCGAGGGTGGCTGCCCGCTGGTGCGCCAGCACGCGGCGAACTGAGGTCGCTTTTGCCCTCGCCGCTCAGCCGCGGCGGGGGAGGGGACCCCCGCTCGCCAGATAAACCCCGATGGTGGCGGCGAAGATGCCCAGCCAGTCGGTGCCGGAGGGAACTTCGCCGAGGATGGGGATGGCCATGAGCGCCGCCATCACCGGCACGCAGGCGCCAAAGGCCGCGCCCGCCGAAGCGCCGAGCAGCGCCACCGAGCGGGCGAACAGGAACAGCGAGATCACGGTGGCGAAGACGCCCTGATAGACCGCCTGGAAGACCACATCGCGCAGCGGCGCATCGAACGCCGTGAAGCCGTGCAGCATGCCGTACAGCGGCAGATAGAGCACCGCCGAGCCCACCGACACCACCGCCACCGCATGGAGCGCGCCGAGCCCGCTCTTGCGCAGCGCCACCGCATAGCAGGCCCACATGAAGGCGCCGGCCATGCACAGAAGGTGGCCGATACCCGAACCGAGCCCGGTGGCCACCGCCCCCACGCCCGCGATCAGCGCCACGCTCGCGAGGATCAGCGCATAGCCCACCTTCCGCTGGATGCTGAACCGCTCGCGCAATGCCACGGCCGAGATCAGGGCGACGAACAAGGGCATGACGCCGGGAATGAGCACCCCCGCCTCCCCGGCCGGCGTGGTGCGCAGGCCGAAGCCGGCCACCACCGCATAGGGCGCGCCGGCCCCCGCGATCATCACCAGGAGCTGCCAGGGCTTCGCCTTGTCGAGTCCCAGCCCATGGCGCAGCAGCACCGGCAGCAGCACGAGGCCGGCGGTGGCGTAGCGCAGCATGGTGACATCGAACACGCCGAGGGAAGAGGTGACGCCCAGCCGGGTGATGGACATCCACCCCGCCCAG
>JAYSCE010000088.1:0-11459 GCA_041915035.1 Xanthobacter sp. | reverse complement strand
TCGGACTTAGCCGGAGTCGTGTATCCCTTTTATGACGTCGGCCCTCGAAAAGGAAGGCCGCCTGCCCAATCCTGCGCCTTGCACAGATTACACGCAGATCATTTCTGCTTCCGGAAGGCGGCTAATAGTCGAAGGCCAAGGCGGTCAAGTCGTTCCTCCCCGTATCAGGCGGCACGACCTGTCGAATCGCACCGTTTCATCTCTGCCGGAGGCTGCGAAGGGTGGGCACGCCACCGCGCTTCGGGGCTCGCAGGGCCGCGGCATATTGGCCGCTGCCCGCCGCGAGAGGCGCCCCTGCGTCACCTCAGGTCACCCAGGAGCCGGCCCCCACGGCCGCGAAAATTATCCGGCCCGCCATTGACCTAAGCCGAAGACCGCGCCAGCGTGCGCCGCCTTGGACGGAGCTGCCGACCTGCGCCGCCCGCCCGAACAAGAACGACGCCATACAATTCCATCAGGAGTCCCCCCGATGAAGCTGGTCCGCTTCGGCGACTTTGGACGAGAGAAGCCGGGTCTAATCGATTCAAACGGTAAGGTCCGCGACCTTTCCGGCGTCATCGCGGACCTCAACGGCGAGACGCTCGCCCCCGAGAGCCTGAAGAAGATCGCCGCCCTCGATCCCACGACGCTGCCCCTCGCGCCCGAGGGCGCGCGTCTCGGCGCCTGCGTCGCTCGTCCCGGCAATTTCGTTGCGGTCGGCCTCAATTTCGCGGACCACGCCGCCGAGACCAACAATCCCATCCCCGAGGAGCCGGTGCTCTTCAACAAGGCGCCGAACTGCATCGTCGGCCCGAATGACGACGTGATGATCCCGAAGGGCTCGCTGAAGCTCGACTGGGAGGTGGAGTTCGCCTTCGTCATCGGCAAGCGCGCCCGCTATGTCGAGGAGAAGGACGCCCTCGATCACGTGGCCGGCTACTGCATCTGCAACGATGTGTCCGAGCGCCATTTCCAGATCGAGCGCTCCGGCCAGTGGATGAAGGGCAAGGGCTGCGAGACCTTCGGCCCGCTCGGCCCCTGGCTCGTCACCACCGACGAGATCGCCGACACCTCCACCCTCGCCATGTGGTTGGAAGTGAACGGGGAGCGCGTGCAGAACGGCTCCATGAAAACCATGATCTTCCGTATCCCGTTCCTGGTGCACTACATCAGCCAGTTCATGGTGCTCGATCCCGGCGACGTCATCACCACCGGCACCCCGCCCGGCGTCGGCCTCGGCTTCAAGCCGCCGCGCTTCCTGAAGGCCGGCGACGTGATGCGCGTCGGCATCGAGGGCCTCGGCGAGCAGCAGCAGACGGTGGTTCCGTTCAAGCTCTGAGCATAGTGGTTCCGTTCAAGCTCTGAGCATAGATGGCGGCGGGGCATTGGTCCCGCCGCTTCACACCATCGCATCGTCAGGCACGAGCCAGCCGCGATAGCGGACCACCCGGCCGAACCACGGCAGGGACACCTCCACATCGAACGCCGCACGCCCCTCCGCGTCGATGCTTTCGGCGGTGCGACTGACCGGCAGAAGCATGCGGGGCAGCGGAATCCCGAGGCAGCTGCCTGCGACGACGGGATAGGTGAGCGTCCCGCCCTCGACCGTGAGGGCGAGGTCGAAGCTGAGCGGCCCGAACCTTTCCCGCACCACCCCGCCACCGCCCGGCGAGAGCCGCGAGCGGAGCGCGCGGCCTGCGAAGCGGCGCTCCCACAGCTCACTCCCCTCCCGCCGCTCCATCCTGACCGTGACGGGGACGCGCTTTCCTCCCGCCGGAAATCCCATGAGCACCCGGATCAGCCGGGCCACGCGACCACGGCCGGTCTCGATATCCGCCTGCCCCCGCCAGCGCCGCACATCCACGACCGTGTGGAGATCCCGCACAACGGGCGGGAGCAGCCCGAAGGCCGGGCCCAGAACTTCGGCGAAAACGAGCGGAAGGGCCTTGGCCGTGCGGTCCGTGGCGATATTGAAATCGGCCATCGCCTGCTCTGCCTCGGAGAGCGCAAATGCCGCCACGCACGGCCGCGCACCTGGAGAGACCAATCCAGCCAACAGCCGGCCCAGCATGACCCGGGCGGGGATCGCGGGCACATGGGGACCATCGCCGGCCGCCGCGACCAGAACCCATTCAAGTGCCTCCACGGCGCCCCCGCCCATAAGGCCGGCCACGCGCACGCGCATCCCGCCCGTGTCCGAGCCGAACGGCTCCAGCCGTTCAGCCATCCACTTCAGCGCGGGCGCTAGGGGCGCGAGAGTTCGCACCCATCCCCAACGCACGGGCAGAGACAGCAGGAGCAGGCCCCCGTGCATGATCTTGAGCTCAAGGCCCGCGCGGAACAGCACCGATCGGGCCTTGAAATGGTGGGGCAGAAGCGCGGGGTCGGGCGCCGCATTGAAGCTCGCCCAGCGCCCGTCCACGGCGATTTTGCCCGGTACGCGCAACGAGATGCAGGAAAGCCCACTCCATCCCGGCACCGTCTCGGGGCGCCCGCCCCGCCACATGCGCGTCGGCCGGCCCGCCTGCCCGACGATGGCGCGCACCACGGAGAGCCCGCGCGGGGCGCGGTTGCCCGGCACGATGACGGTGTCGATCAGATGGATATCGGCCATGTCCGAGGCGAGCGCCGCCACGGCGGCCGACGACAGCGCCGGCACGCTCGACACGCCGGAGAGAATCGCGAGACCCGCCTGCCGGGCAGCGGCATCCAGGATTTCGATGCCAAGGGTAAATTCCGGATCGTCGGACAGGTCGAGATAGTGCGCCCCGGCCGCGAGCGCCGCCTCGGCGACCCGGTAGGGCCGCGCGCCGTAGGACTGGAACGGACCGGCGGCGTCGATGACGAGAAAGGGCGACAGGCGGGCAATACGCTCCGCCAGCGCCGGATCCTCGCGATCCATGACCTCCGGCCGCCCGCCTTGGACGGCACAGAAGGCGGATGCGGCGTTCAGGTCGCGTCCGGCGACGATGAGGTCCACACCCGCATCTCGGGCAAGGGCCATGCTGATGCGCGAGCCGAAGACCCCGTAGCCGCCAAGGACGAGGACAATCTCACGCAATGAGCCGCGCCTTCAGCTCCGCCGAAGGGGCCGGGCAGGCCTGCCGGCCCAAACGGTAGCGGTTGCGGGCGAAGGAATCATACAAGGGGTCGGCGATCACCTTGGGGATCCATCCAAGTGGAGCCAAGGCGGCCCATGGCCATCCGAGCGCCCCCATGGCCGCTGCGAACGCCTGAAGCTTCACATGGGGGCGGCCGGCGACGATGACGATGTTGGTCTCCATGAGGTCCGCATCGAGACCATGCCGCGCATAGAGCACGCGCCCGGGCGCCGACTGCGCCGTCACGAACAGGAAGCGGCGCTTTCGGTCATGGCTGGCAATAAAGCGCGCAAAGCCGGAGCAGAAGACGCAGGTGCCGTCGAAGACGATCAGGTCCTGGGTCGGGGGAAGGGCTTCCATGGACATCGCCTGCCGAAAGGTCAGCCATCCTAGCCGAAGCCGCCGGCACGTCTACGGGCCGACGGCACGCCCGTCGGCATCACCCCCATGGCATAGTGCTTCAGCCATTGCGCGCAGGCGAGGTAGACGACGGTGATGCCGGCAACGGCAGCGAGGGTGGTGGCGGGCAGCGGCACGAATCCGAACCAGCCGCCGAGGCCGCTCAGGGGCACCGCGAAGGCGACGGCCAGCGCTCCGAGGGCCGAGATGACCAGGGCCCGGTCCGGCGGCGCTTCTCCCAGGGGCAGGCGGGTGCGGATGAGGAACACCACTAGCACCTGCGTAGCGATGGATTCCAGGAACCACGCCGTGCGGAAGGCCTCCACCCCGGCGCCGAGCACCACCAGCAGCACGCCGAAGGTGAGGATGTCGAACAGCGAGGAGAGCGGCCCCATCACCGCCGCAAACCGCACCAGCCCCTTCATGTCCCACTGCTGGGGCGTGGCGAGGTCCGCCTCGTCCACGGCGTCGAAGGGAATGCCGACCTCGGAGAGGTCGTAGAGCAGGTTGTTGAGCAGGATCTGGGTGGCGAGCAGCGGCAGGAACGGCAGGAAGAGGCTGGCTGCCGCCATGGAGAGCATATTGCCGAAGTTGGAGCTGGCCCCCATCCGCACATATTTCAGGATGTTGGCGAAGGTCCGCCGCCCCTCCTCCACCCCGTCCGCCACCACGTCGAGGTCGGGCGCGAGCAGGATCATGTCGGCGGCGGCGCGAGCGACGCCCGTCGCGCCGTCCACCGAGAGGCCGACATCCGCGAGCTTCAGGCCGGGCGCGTCGTTCACCCCGTCGCCGAGGAAGCCGACGGTCTCGCCGTCGGCCATCAGCGCCCGCACCACCCGCACCTTCTGGTTGGGCGTCATCCGGCCGTAGACGTTCACGCCGCGCACCCGGACGCGCAGGGCATCGTCGCTGAGGTGAGCCACCTCGGCCCCCGAGAGCATGTCCGCGGCATCAAGGCCGAGTTCCCCGGCGACGCGGGCGACCACCGTGGGATCGTCCCCCGACAGCACCTTGACCTTTACCCCCGCCGCCGCGAGCCGCGCGAGGGCGTGGGCTGCGCTGGGCTTGGGCGGGTCTTCGAACAGGCAGAAGCCTTCCAGCACGAGGCCGGATTCATCCTCCGGCTCGAGGCTGCCCGTGCGCGCCATGCCATTCGGCGTGCCCGCCCGCGTCGCAATGGCAATGGCGCGCAGACCGTGCTCTGCGTGACTCTTCAACTGAGTGGCAATGGCGGCACGGGCCTCTCCATCGAGACTGGCAACGTCATCACCCAGCCGGCGTCCGGTGCAGACGTCCATCACCGCTTCCGGCGCGCCCTTGCAGACGAGAAGACGTTCACCTGCCCCCTGCCCTGCCCGCTCCGCCAGCACCGAGCCGCGGCGGCGCTCATAGCCGAAGCCGAGGCGCGAGGGGGCCGTCCAGCCATCCGCAGCGTCGGGCGCTGCCGCGGCGAGGGCCGTGTCCATCCAGCTGCGGTCGCCGGCCAGTTCCGCGCACAAGGCCGCAAGCTCCGCGGGACGGCGGCTCGCCTGCCCACCCGCATCCTCGCTGCCGGCGAGCACGATCTCCGCGGAAGTGAGGGTGCCGGTCTTGTCCGTGCAGAGCACGGTCATGGCGCCGAGGTCGTGGATGGCGGTAAGGCGCTTCACGATCACCTTGCGCTGAGCCATGCGCACCGCCCCGCGCGAAAGGGTCACGGTGGTAATCATGGGCAGAAGCTCGGGCGTGAGCCCCACCGCCAGCGCCACCGCGAACATCAGCGATTCCAGAAGCGGCCGCCCCAGCACGAGGTTCACGGCCAGGACCGCCACGGACAACACGCCGGCGGCGCGGGCGATGACGAAGCCCAATGCGCGCAGGTCGCGCTGGAACGGCGAGAGCCCGGCGTCCTCCGCCAGAAGGGCAGCAGCGGAGCCGAACAGGGTTGCCTGGCCGGTGGCCACCGCGAGCGCCACCGCCTCGCCGCTCTGCGCCACCGCACCGCGGAACAGGGCGTTCGTCGCCTCCGCCGCCACTGTGGACGAGACGGCGCCGGGCCGCTTCTCGACCGCATAGGGCTCGCCGGTGAGGGCGGCCTCGTTGGCGGCGAAGCCGTCTGCGGAGAGGATCACCGCGTCTGCTGGAATGATGTCACCGGTGCGCACGCGGAACACGTCGCCGGGCACGATCCTGTCGGTGGGGAGCGTTGAGAACACGCCGTCGCGGCACACCTCGGCGGTGAGCGCGACCTGCTCGCGCAAGGCCGCCGCCGCCCGGGAGGCCCGCGCCTCCTGAACCGTGTCGAGCCCGATGGACGCGACGATGACGAGGATGATGATGGCCGCGCTCGCCGCATCTCCGGTCGCGGCCGAGACCACGGCGGCAACGAGAAGCATCAGCACCAGCGGTTCCAGCAGGCGGCGCAACAGCGCGCGAACGGGACCGGAGCGGCGCGGAGGCTTGTCGAGGTTGGGGCCGAAGCGCTCCAGCCGCTCGGCCGCCTCCCCTTGGGACAGCCCGGCGGTGCCGCAGCCGAGGCGATGGCAGAGAGCATCCGGCGCCTCGGTCCAGAAGGCTGCCGCCCCCGCATCCCCTGACGCCGGCGATGAGGCCGCGCCCGGGCCGTTGCGCTGCGAACCTTGTGCGGCGATCTCCACGGGGGGCCTCCGGGCGCTAATCGAGCCGGCGGGAGCCTAGAGCACATTATCGGCCGGCAGGTACCGGCCTCGATCAAGAAACGGCGGCGAAAGCGACCTTCCGCGGCGGCCTCACTGCATGGTCGTCGTGGCGAGCCAGCTCTTCACCGCGCCCAGGGCCTCGGTACGGTTGCCGGTGCGGTGCTGGGCTTCCTGGAAGACCGCGAGTTGCACGTCGGCGCTGGTGCCCTCCTCGGCAATGGTGCGGACGCGCATCAGCGCATCGAGGCAGCCCAGCGCCTCCGCATCCGAGGCGACGAGGTTGACGAGGCCATCCACCGCATCCCGCACCGCCACGGCGCGGCGCTGGGCGAGGTCCACGAACGAGCCGTGCACGCCGTAGCGCTGGGCGCGCCACTTGTTCTCGTCGGCGATGGCCCGGTCCACCGGCCCCACATCGCGATTGTGATGGGGGTTGCGCACCAGGAAGCGCACCAGCGAGCGGTAGAGCGCGGCGATGGCCACCGTGTCGGTCGAGCGGGTGCAACTGTCCGGCGCGCGCAGTTCCAGTGTCGGCAACTGGCGCGAGGGGCGGATGGCCCACCACACGTAGCTCGAATCGGTGATGGCCCGGGCCGCCACCATGGCTTCCACATAACGCTCGTAATCGCCGCTGTTCTCGAACATTTCCGGCAGGCCGGTGCGCGGCAGCTCGTCATAGGCCGCGAGACGGTAGCCCATCAGCCCGGTCTGCTTGGCGCCCCAGAAGGGCGAGGAGGTGGAGAGCGCGATGAAGTGCGGGATGTAGGGCACGATGCGGCGCATCACGTCGACCCGCTCGTCCGGATCGGGCAGTTCCACGTGGACGTGCAGGCCGCACACCATGTTGCGCTCGCCCAGCATCTTGAGGTCGTTCATCACCCCGTCGTAGCGATTGGCCCGCGTGGCGCGCACGCCGTCCCAGGTGGCGGTAGGGTGGGTGCCGGAGGCGATGACGGCGAGGCCGTGCTCGCTTGCGACGTCCGACACGGCGTGGCGTAGGCCACGGATCTCGTCCAGCGCGCTGCCGATGCCGGTGGTCGGCCGCGTGGCGATCTCAAGCTGCGACTGGAGCATCTCCACCGACACTGAGTCCCCCAGCCGCTCCTTCAGCTCGTCGAAAAAGCCTGAGGGCATGCGCCGTTGCACGGCCTTCGTGTGGGCGTCGACGACGAAGAACTCCTCTTCGATTCCAAAGCTGTAATCGTTCGACACGGAGCCCTCCACAGAACCTGACCTCGAAGCGAGCCAGTAACGCTCGTCCCATGGCGAAGTTCCGGGGAGACTGACGCCAAATCGGTCCAAATTTTGGCAGTGAATCGCGCGCCGGATTGCACGTTAAGGTTCAACACCTTCCCGCAGCGCACGCGATATGGACAAAGTCGAAAGTAGTTTACGAACGAATCGCAAGAACTATTTTATCCAGTGCGACGGAACAAAAACCCGCCCCGCGCGTTATTGCTCCCTCATCGACGCGCCGCATTCACCAGCGCAAGGGCGGCTACGGCGGCGGTGTCGGCCCGCAGGATACGTGGGCCGAGGCTGAGGGTGAGGCCTCGGGGGGCGATGCGGGTCCGCTCTTCCGGGCTGAACCCGCCTTCCGGGCCGATCAGCACGCTCACCGGCCCCGGCCGCGCCTGCCTGAGCGCGGCGATCGGGTCTTCATCGTCGGAGGCCTCGTCGCAGAACACGAGAAGGCGGTCCTCCGCGAGGGACGACAGCCACGCGTCAAGGGAGCGAGGCTCCTCCACATGGGGCAGGCTGAGGATGCCGCACTGTTCGGCGGCCTCGATGGCGTTGGCCGTCATGCGCTCGACATTGACGCGGGAGACCTGCGTGTAGCGGGTGAGGACGGGGCTCAGGATGCCCGCGCCCATCTCCACCGCCTTCTGGACCATGTAGTCGAGCCGCGCATGCTTCAGCGGCGCAAACGCATATTCCAGCGTCGGCGCGGGCGGCTGGGGCCGGGTCTCGCGCATGACCTCAAGGCGCACCTCGCGCTTGCCGCCGGCGATACGCGTCGCCCGCCATTCTCCGTCGCGACCGTTGAACAGGAGGATGTCCTCGCCCACGCCCAGCCGGATCACGTTGGCAACATAGTGCGCCGCCTCGCGCTCCAGCACGATCTCGGCGCCATCTGCCAGATCGGCGGCGACGTGCAGACGTTGGGCGTGGAAATCGTGCTCGGGCATGGTGGCTCCTCTCGCCGGAGGGACACCACGCATCGGCCCGCGTTGCAAGCGTGCGCTTCAGGAGCGCCGCCGAAACGAAAACAGGCGGAGACCCGAAGGGCCCCGCCTGTCTCACCCCCCGAACGCCCCTCGGGAGACGACGCCCTGACCGGCGCTATTGCATAATCCACAAGGGTAGCCTGCGGTTGCATCCCCCGAATGGAGGATGCAGGGGATATCGATACCGTGCCAGACGCCGGGCGATCACCCATACGCCTGCCCAAGCTCTCAATTCCCTCGCATTCACCCGGTTTCGGCGCCTACTTGGAACCGTCGGGCTTGAACTGGGCGAGGAAGGCGATGAGGTCCTTGCGCTCCTCCTCGTTCTTCACACCGGCGAAGGCCATCTTGCCCTTGGGGGCGAGGTGCTTCGGATTCTCGATGTAATCGTTGAGGGTGGCCTCATCCCACACCTTGCCGGCGGCGGCGCCGTCCTTGATGTCCTGGGAATAGGCATAACCCTCGAAGTGCGCCCACTTGGCGCCGACGATGCCGTTCAACGGCGGGCCGACCTTCACCTTGGCGTCGGGGCCGATGGCATGGCAGGCCATGCACTTCTTGAACACGGTCTCGCCCTTGGCGACATCGGGATCGGCATAGGCCGAGCCGGTCGCGGCGGCGAGGACAAGGGCAGAAGCCAGAACAAGACGCATTGAGCTATATCCTCTCTGTCGGCCGGGCCCCCGGCTGAGCAGGGTGCTGTGTTCGCACCTGCAAATTCGCGGAAGCCAGCTTGTGATGCTTTACCGGGCAGACACCTCCACCTAGGACACCACATATATCCGTGGCAGAGGGGTCGGGTTCCTTAGCATGTTTCCAACCCGGCCTTCGATGCGACCTTGAGACCTCCCGGAATGACGGCTTCAGCGTGACCATTATTGTGAAGATTGGCGGAAGCCTGACGCGTGGCGCGCCCCCGCAGCTCCTGCTCGACAGCCTCTCGGGTCGGCCGGGGCTGGTGCTGGTGCCGGGCGGTGGGGCGCTGGCCGATCAGGTTCGCGTGATGCAGCCGCAGATGGGACTTTCCGATGGGGTAGCCCACCGGATGGCCATCCTCGCCATGGAGCAGATGGCCCACGCCTTCCTCGACATGGCCCCCAGCCTTCTCCCCGCCCGCGCGCCGGCCGAGCTTGTATCAGCCGCGATGACCGGCACTGCCCTGTGGCTTCCCGCCACCATGACGCTCGACGCGCCGGATATTCCCCAGAGTTGGGACGTGACCTCCGACAGCCTGGCGCTGTGGCTCGCCGCGCGGCTCACAGCGCGGCGGCTGGTCCTCGTGAAGGCGCCGGGCGTTGCGGTGCCGCGCAGCGGTGACGGCGCGGTGGACCTCGCGGCCTGGACTGCAGCCGGTCTGGTGGATGCGGCTTTTGCGACCATGGCACGGGGCTATTCTGGCGATATTGTCCTCGTCCCCGCCGACGACGGGGCACTGCTCGCGCGGGCGCTCGAACCGCTTGCGCCGCAGAGCATCGAGGAAACGAGAGAAGGCCCGCGCCCATCATGAGCGAGACCCGTTCCAGCAAGAAGCCGCCCCGCTGGGCCTGGGCCCTCACCGGCTCGGGGCACTATTTCACCGAGAGCATCGAGCTCATCCGCGAGCTTCAGGACGTGGACCTGTTCATCTCGGATGCGGCGGACGAAGTGCTGCGCATGTACAAGCAGGACAAGGAACCCCTGCCGGCGCAGACACAGGTGTTCCGCGACAATTCGGCGTCCTCCGCCTCCATCGGCCGCTTCTATCACGGCGAGTATCACACCCTCGTCGTCTCGCCCGCATCGTCCAATACGGTGGCGAAGGCGGTGCACGGCATTTCCGATACGCTCGTCACCAATTGCTTCGCCCAGGCCGGCAAGTGCCGCGTGGCCTGCATCGTGTTCGCCTGCGACAGCCAGCCGGAGATGATCACCATGGCGCCGGAAGGCCCGGTGCCTGTCTATCCACGCCGGATCGATCTCGAGAACACCGCGAAGCTCAAGACCTTCGAGGCGACCGTGGTGGCGGAGACGCTGGAGGAGCTGCGCCTCGCCGTCGCCCGCCGCCGGGCGGAGCTTGCCACCCTCTATCCCGTCCCGGCCTGAGCCATGGCCGAGCGCGTCGCCCTCGTCACCGGCTCGCTGGCCGAGCCCCGCATTCGCCGCATCGCGGAGGAACTGGCGGACGGCACGCTCGATCCAGTGGTGGTGAACATCGGGGTGAAGGTCGCGGCCTTGATGACGGCTGAGATCGTCGAGCGCCGTCTCAAGCTGCCCGAGGGCACGGACAAGGTGCTGATGCCCGGCCGTTTCCGGGGCGACCTCGAACGCCTCGCCGCCCGCTTCGGCCTGCCGTTCGAGCGCGGGCCGGACGAGGCGGCGGACCTACCCACCTATTTCGGCCGTGGCAAGGGCCGCAAGGTGCCGTTGGACCGCCACGACGTGACGCTGTTCGCCGAGATCGTGGACGCGACCCGCCTGTCCATCCCCCAGCTGCTGGAGCGCGCCCGCTTCCTGAGGGGCGAAGGCGCGGACGTGATCGACCTCGGCGCCCTGCCCGACCAGCCCTTCCCGCATCTGGAGGAGGCCATCGCCGCCCTCAAGGCCGAGGGCTTCAAGGTGAGCGTGGACAGCTTCGATCCGGAGGAACTGCGCCGCGGCACCCGCGCCGGGGCGGACTATCTGCTCAGCCTCAACGAGACCAACCTCGCCATTGCTGATGAAGGCCCGGCCGTGCCGGTGCTGGTGCCGGCGCAGGCCGGGGACCTCGCCTCCCTGATGCGCGCCATCGAGGCCTGCGAGGCATCGGGTCGGCCCTTCCTCGCCGATCCCATCCTGGACCCCATCCATCTCGGCTTCACGGCCTCGCTGGTGCGCTACGCGGAACTGCGGCGGCTGAAGCCGGACATTCCCATTCTGATGGGCATCGGCAACGTCACTGAGCTGACGGACGCCGACACCACCGGCATGAACGCGCTCCTGATGGGCATCATCTCCGAGCTGCGGCTCAATGCCGTGCTCGCGGTGCAGGTGAGCCCCCATTGCCGCACGGCGGTGCGCGAGTTCGACCGGGCGCGGCGCGAATATTACGCCGCGCGGGAGGCGGGCGCCCTGCCGCA
>JAYSCE010000087.1:668-11559 GCA_041915035.1 Xanthobacter sp. | reverse complement strand
CGTTCTTGGCGGCGTCGCCATGATAGGTGACCACCGATCGCGCCACCGCGACCATCTCGGCGATCCGCTGGTCGAGCGCGCTCATGACTGGCGCGCCCGGGCGATCTCGTCCGGCATGGCGAACTCCTCGGGAATGCCGCAGAGGCGATGGCTGACGAAGAAGCGGCCGAGCGCCGGCGACGCCGTGAACACGGCGAAGGGCACGGCGATCAAGAACCCGGCGGTCAGCGGCAGCGACCACAGGGCGGCCGCCGAACGCTTGATCGGACGGCGCTGCCGTGCCAGCACGGAAAAAACGGCAGGGGAGCGCCATCATGACCAGAGGCGAGGCGGATCTCGTCATCGGCGAGGGGCGGGCGCTCAGCGCCCACCCGCTCAGGGCCGCCGTCCTGAGAGAGCTTCACGCGCGGCCGTTCGTGCCGGTCTCGGCGCCGCGCCGCATGCTCCACGCCGCCTTCCTGCTGGATGCCGCGGGCGCGCAGGCCGACCGCGCCGCGCTCGCGGCCCTCTGCAACGCCCGGGGGCTGCCCGCTCCCGCGCCGGGCGCGAAGTATCACCACGTCTCCTTCGGCGGCGCCGAGCTGCGGTGGGAGAGCCACGCCGAGTTCTGCACCTACACCTGGGACCTGCCTTCGCTCGACCTTGCGGCGGGCGGACTGCCCTTCCAGCCGCCGGCCGCGACGCTGGCGAGCCCCTTCGGCGAGGTGCCGCAGCCCGGTCCCCTCTTGGTCGCAATCGATCTCCATCTGTTGCGCGACACCGCGGAAGATTTCTTCCTCGAAAAGGTGTTCGACCGCTCCAGCCTCGCCCGTGCCGACGTGAACGACGGCTTCGCCGAGATCGCCACCGATTTCATGGCGGATCCCTCCGGCTTCGTGCGCATCCTGGTGCGCGACCGCGGCCTCGGGGCGGATGCGTGCGGTGCGCTGGTGCAGCGGGTGCTGGAGATCGAGACCTACCGCACCCTGGCCCTCCTCGGCCTGCCGGAGGCCCAGCGCCTCGCCCCCGAGGTGGCGCGCATCGAGCAGCGGCTCGCCGGCTCGGCCACCGAGATGATGTCGGCCAAGGGCCTTTCCGACAACAACCGCCTGCTGGACGAACTGGTTGCGCTCGCGGCCGAGCTGGAGGCGGGGGCCACCGCCTCGCTGTTCCGGTTCGGCGCCAGCCGAGCCTATATGGAGATCGTGCGGCTGCGTCTCGCCACCATCCGCGAAATGTCGGTGCCGGGCTTCCCGACCTGGCAGCAGTTCCTCGATCGCCGCATGGCACCGGCCATGCGCACCTGCTTCACGCTGGAGGAGCGGCAGGAGAAGATCGCCCAGAAGCTCGCCAATGCGGCCGATCTGCTGCGCACCCGCGTGGACGTGGAGCTGGAGCAGCAGAACCGCGACCTGCTCACCTCCATGAACGACCGCACCCGCCTGCAGCTGCGCCTGCAGCGGACCGTGGAAGGCCTGTCCGTCGCGGCGATTTCCTATTATGTCGTCAGCCTCGTGCATCACCTCGCGGAGGGCGTCCACGAGAGCGGTGTCGACGTGAAAACACTCGGCATCCATCTCGACGTGGGGCTGGTGACCGCCGCCGCCGTGCCGCTGGCGCTGCTGGGCGTGTGGTCCGTGGTGCGGCGCATCCGCAACGCCCACGGCGACGGGGAGTGAGCGGCGGAGATCGAAACGGGGTTAGGGGGAGCGCCGATGGACCACGAGGTCGAATACAACAACCGTGCCCGCGTGCCGGATCATCCCGCCATCTTCGAGCGCTGGGCCCACAGCTCGGCGGCCATGCGCGGCGCAGCGGTGGCGGCCGACCTCGGCGTTCCCTACGGCTCCGGCCCGCGGCAGATCCTCGACATCATCTGGCCTGGCACCGACCGGCAGGCACCGGTGGTGCTGTTCATCCACGGCGGCTACTTCCAGTCGCTGCATCCGCGCGATTTCACCTTCGCGGCGGCCGGCTGCCTCGCCCATGGCGTCGCCATGGCGTTCGCCGGCTATGACCTCGCGCCGCTGGTGCCGGTGGGCACTATCCTCGCCCAGGCGCGGGCTGCGGCCATCACGCTCTACCGCCTCGTCGGCCGGCCGCTGGTGGTGTGTGGCCATTCCGCCGGCGGCCACCTCGCGGCGGCGCTCACCGCCACGTCCTGGCGGGAGATCGACGTGGACACGCCGGACAACCTGATCCCCTCGGGGCTCGGCATCTCCGGCGTCTACGAGCTTGAGCCGCTCGTCCCCACCTCCATGAACAAGGCGCTGCGCCTCGACGCGAGGGAAGCGCAGCGCCTGTCTCCCGCCTTCTGGCCGGTGCCGGCGGGACGCTGCTTCGACGCCTTCGTCGGCGGCGCGGAGAGCGCGGAATTCCTGCGGCAGGCCCATGACCTCGCCGCCAACTGGCGCGCCAAGGGCATTGCCGCACAGGCCTTCGACGTGCCGGGCGCGAACCATTTCACCGTGGTGGACGCCCTCGCCGATCCTTCCTCGCACATGGTTCGCCGGCTCGTGGAGATGGCCCGCGCCATCTCCCAATGACCGGCGGATGACAAGCCAGAACGGACCTTTCATGCAGCCCATCCAGATTGCCGTCGTGCCGGTGACGCCGTTCGAGCAGAACTGCTCCATCCTGTGGTGCACCAAGACCATGAAGGGCGCGGTGATCGACCCGGGCGGCGACCTCGACCGCATCCGCGCCGCCATCGCCGAGACGGGCGCGACCATCGAGAAGATCCTGCTCACCCATGGGCACGTGGACCACGCCGCCGGCGCCGCCGAACTGGCCGAAAGCCTCGGCGTGAAGGTGGAAGGCCCGGGCGCCGCGGACCAGTTCATCATCGACGACATCCCGCGCATGGCCCAGAAGTACGGCATCGAGGGCGCCCGCTCGGTTACGCCCGACCTCTATCTGAACGAGGGCGACACGGTGAGCGTGGGCGACGTCTCGCTCGACGTGCTGCACGTGCCTGGTCACACGCCGGGGCATGTGGTGTTCGTGCATCGGCCGGTGGGCCTCGCCATCGTCGGCGATACGCTGTTCCGGGGCTCGGTGGGGCGCACGGACTTCCCCTATGGCGACCCCGACCTCCTCATAAAGGGCATCAAGGAAAAGCTGTTGCCGCTCGGCGACAACATGGTCTGCCTGCCAGGTCATGGTCCTGTCACGAGCATCGGCGACGAGAAGGCACACAATCCCTTCCTGCGCTGAACCCTCAGGAGTCCGCCCGTGACCGCTCAGCGCCGCTACGCCGTCTACCTCGCCCCGCCCGCCGACAGCGCCCTCTGGCGATTCGGCTCGGCGGTGCTTGGCTATGACGCGGAGACGGGCGCGGCGCCGGCCGCCCCCGACATCGCCGGCTTCGATGCCAGTGCCTGGCACCAGGCGACGGCCGAACCCCGCCGCTACGGCTTTCACGGCACGCTGAAGGCGCCCTTCCGCCTCGCGGACGGCGCGGGCGAGGACGATCTGGCCCACCTCATGGCCCGCTGCGCCGCCGGCCATCATGCCTTCGAGATGCCGCCGCTGGAGGTGCGGGCCATCGGGCCGTTCGTGGCGCTGGTGCCGGCCGTGGCGGCGCCCAAGCTCGAAGACCTGGCCCGCTCGGCCGTGCTGGAGCTGGACGGCCTGCGCGCGCCCCTTTCGCCCTCGGAGATCGCGCGGCGCAAGCCCGACCGGCTCTCGGCCCGACAGCTCGGCTATCTGGAAGCCTATGGCTACCCTTATGTCCTCGACGAATTCCGCTTTCACATGACGCTGACCGGTCCGCTTCCGGAGCCGGAGCGGGTTCAGGCACTGAACGCGCTCACCGCCGCCTACGCCGCCAGCGGCGCGGACGTCCCGGCCACCGTTACCGACATGGCGCTCTATGTGCAGGAACCGGGCGCTCCCCAGTTCCGGCTGGCGCAGCGGTTTGCGCTGGGAGCCGCCCAGTGAAACAGCTTGGCGAGACGCCGCTCATCGATCCCACGGCGCAGGTCCGCGCCTCCACGCTCGGCCGCTACACGGAGGTCGGTCCGCGCACCAAGCTGCTCGAAGTGGAAATGGGCGACTATTCCTACGTGGTGAACGATTCCGACATCGCCTATGCGCATATCGGCAAGTTCTGCTCCATCGCCGCGATGACCCGCCTCAACCCGGGCAATCACCCCACCTGGCGGGCCTCCCAATCCCATTTCCTCTACCGCGCCTCGGCCTATTTCCCGGGCGAGGAGGACGAGGCGGATTTCTTCCAGTGGCGGCGCGACCAAAGGCTCACCATGGGCCATGACGTGTGGATCGGCCACGGCGCGGTGGTGCTGGCCGGCCGCAGCATCGGCACCGGGGCGGTGGTGGCGGCGGGTGCCGTGGTGTCGAAGGACGTGCCGCCCTATGCCATCGTCGCCGGCGTGCCCGCGCGTATCGTGAAGTGGCGTTTCCCCGAGGACATCGCCGCCCGCCTCCAGGCGCTCGGCTGGTGGGACTGGACCCACGAACAGCTGCGCGCCGCCCTGCCGGATTTCCGCAGCCTCCCCATCGAGGCCTTTCTGGAAAAATACGAAGGCTGAGGCTGCCCTTCCGCGAACCGGATACCGTCGCTGCCCGGCCGCTCCCCTTCGGCGCGGAAGGGTGCTAATCATCGCCGATGATGCGTTCTCCGGTGAACAAGGCTCCCGCCGACGGCGATCCCGAAGGCTCTGGCGAGATGCCGCCCGTCCCCCATGTCCATCCCGCGTCCGTTGTCTCGGCGCTGGCGACCCTCGATGCCGAGAAGGCCGGGCTCGAAGCCCTCGCCAAGGCCATGGCCGGTCCCCTCGGCGCCGCCTTCGACGTGGCGGTGGCGACCATCCAGAATTCCCACGGCCGGGTCATCATCACCGGCATGGGCAAAAGCGGGCATGTGGCGCGCAAGATCGCCGCGACGCTCGCCTCCACCGGCACGCCGGCCCACTACGTCCATCCCGCCGAGGCAAGCCACGGCGACCTCGGGATGATCACCACCGACGACGTGATCGTCGCCCTGTCGTGGTCCGGCGAGACGGTGGAACTGCGCGACCTCGTGGAGTATTCGCGCCGCTTCGACGTGCCGCTCATCGCCTTCACCTCCAATCCCACCAGCGCGCTGGCTTCGTCCGCGAGCGTGGTGCTGACCCTGCCGGTGGCGCAGGAAGCGTGCCCGCACGGGCTCGCTCCCACCACTTCCACGCTCATGCAGCTGGCTCTGGGCGACGCGCTGGCGGTGGCGCTGCTGCAGAGCCGCGGCTTTACGGCGCTCGATTTCCGCCAACTCCATCCCGGCGGCAAGCTCGGCGCCAGCCTGAAGTTCGTGCGCGACGTGATGCGCGCGGGCGAGGCGGTGCCGCTGGTCAACAGCGGCACGCAGATGGGCGCGGCATTGGTGGAGATGAGCGCCAAGGGCCTCGGCTGCGTTGGCGTTGTCGCTCCGGACGGGGCGCTTGCCGGTATCGTCACCGATGGCGACCTGCGCCGTCACATGGCCAACGATCTCGCCGCCCGCACGGTGGACGAGATCATGACCCCCGCGCCCCGCACGGTGCGGCCGGACCAGCTCGCCTCCGAGGCGCTGAACATCCTGAACGCGCGCAAGATCACCGCGCTTCTGGTGGTGGAGGACAGGGCGCCCGTGGGCGTGCTGCACATCCACGACCTGCTGCTCACCGGCATCGCTTGACCGTCGGGCGCGGCGCGCCCGCTCAAGCCCGCGCGGGCACTTTGGGGAAGCGACACCCCGCGTCGCCTCAGGCCACCGGGATCGCGCTCCCGGGCCGGGTGGCGATCAGGTTGCGCAAGGTGAGCAGGGTGGAGGCATCCGCCACCCCGTCCACCTGCGAGGGGCGGAAATGGCGCTGGAACGCGGCCACCACCTCGGCCGTACCCGCATCATAGGTATCCTCAAGTCCGATGGCGTAGCCGTAATAGGCCAGCATCGCCTTGAGCGCGGCCACCGGCTCCCCTGCATCCCCGAGCATGAAGAAGCGACCGCCTGTAAGGTGTGCTTCCGGCACCAGATGCCCGACCCCCGCCTCATGCAGCGCCGCCCACGGAAACCGCTCGCCGGGATCGCGCTTGCGCGCCGGGGCGATGTCGGAATGGGCGAGCACCCGGTCGGCGCGGATGCCATGGCGGGCGATGATGTCCTGTGACAGGGCGATCACCCGTGCGATCTGCGCATCGGGAAAAGGCGGCAGGCCGAAATCGTGGCCGCCGTTGACGATCTCGATGCCGATGGAGCGGGAATTGGTGTCGGTGATGCCTTCCCACGACGACAGCCCCGCGTGCCACGCCCGCGCGCCTTCCGCCACCATCTGCACGATGCTGCCGTCCTCCCGCACCACGTAATGGCAGGAGACCTCGGCCGCCGGCGTGCGCAGCAGCTCGATGGCGGCGTCGGCGCTTTCCATGCCGGTGTAGTGCAGCACCAGCATGTCCACGGCGGCCTTGCGCAGACCGAAATTGGGGGAGGGGACGAGGGTGTCGACCAGCGCCGAATCGGGGGCGGACAGGGCGGGCGCGTCCATCACAGCCCCCTCTGCCGGGCGATGGCGGAATAGGCGGCGTTTAGGGCCGCTACGCGGTCGTTGGCGAGCTTGATGGCGGCGGGCGGCAGGCTGCCGGCCGCAAGCCCGTCGGGATGGTGGGTCGAGACCAGCGCGCGCCAGTGCGCCTTCACGTCATCGTCGCTGGCGCCGGGGTCAAGATCGAGCACGGCATAGGGATCGCCCGGCCGGCGCACGTGCCGCGCCTCGATGCGCTCATAGGCCGGCCCCTCGAAGCCGAGGATGCGGCCGACCTCGGCGAGGAACACGAGTTCCTTCTCGTGCAGTGCGTGGTCCGCCTTGGCCACGTGGAACAGGGCGTCCATTAGGTCTTCCCGCGTGTCCGGCGCATCGGCGAACATATCCGCGACCTGACGGGCGTAGGCCTCGAAGCCGGCGGTGTCCTGCTTGGCGAGATTGTAGAGGCGGGCGACCGCATCGAGATCCTCGGGCGGGATGTCGAACACCTCGCGAAATGCCTCCACCTCCGCCGGCACCACCACCCCGTCGGCCTTGGCCATCTTGGCGGACAGCGCGATGAGGGCGACGGAGAAGGCGGCGGGCTTGGGCGCGGGGGCGAGCAGAACGCGGTCAATCACGTGGCCCGCCAAGGCTCCGAGCAGGGCGCCGAGCGGCCCCCCTAGCGCAAATCCCACACCCGCCCCGCCGATAAGACCGTAAGCCACCTGATCCTCCGCATCCGCTCCGGCGGAGCTAGAGCAGGGATGCGGCGCCGGCAAGGCGGAAGACGGAATCCAGAGTGGCAGGGTCCTTCAAACGCCGTGCCTCAGCTCCCGTTGCCCGGGAAGGTCCGCGCAAAGATCTTGCCCTCGGTATCTTCCGCGCGCACCGAGACGGGATCGGCGGAGGGGGTGAAGCTGAAGCGGAAGGTGGGATCCTCGCTGATGGAGATGCCGCCTTCCATGGCGAAGATGAGCTTTGAGCCCTGCTTCACCTGGACCTCGCGCACGAACCATGCGGGCGTGTAGCCGCGCGTCGTCTCGTCCATCTGCAGGCCGGAGAAATTGGGATGGCGGATCTGCACCTGCGCCTCCGGTCGGCCGGCATCGGCGAAGGACCGGAAGCGGATTTCCCCGAGCTTGGCGATGCTCTCCGCCGTATCCTTGGTGGCCGGGGCGGAGCAGCCGCCCGCCGCCTTCACATAGGCCTTTGTCATGATGAGGGCGCCGTCGCTGGTCTCGGCGACCGCGCGCACCCAGCTATAGGAATTCACCCGCACCCGCACCGAAAGGGAGAAGGTGCGGATGCCATCGCCGAAGGCAAATCGGCCCGCCACCGGTGACGGGTTCTCATCGATGATGAGCGTCACCGCCTTCAGCGTACGCGGATCGTCCTTGGGCAGTTCGAGGGCGAGGGTGAGCGGCACCAAAGCGGCGTCCTCCGCCCGGCCCGGCGCGTCGATTCGCACCGCATTGCCGGCATCGGTGATCTTGGCCGAAGGGAAGATGTCGCCGCGGATGGACGACCAGGTGGTCTCCGGCCGGTCGGGATCGACCTGCGCGGACTGGGCGGTGGCAGGGCTCGCCAGCAAACCGGCGAGCGGCGTTGCCGCGAGCAGGGCTGCGAGCACAGCGCCCGCGGTGCCGGCGGGAGAGCGCAGGACTGAGCGCTTCATGGCGTTGCCTCCATAAACTCATTCTTGGCCGATCCGGCCTTTTCGTCCGCGCCGCCTTTCGGCGTGTGCTCTAGGGGCGCGGCTCCGCCGCTTCCAGAGGGAGCCCGGCCTCGCCCCAGCCGTCCACGCCGGTCGGAAACCAGGACACGTCCCTGTAGCCATAGGACATCGCGCGCTTGGCGGCGTTCCATGACATCCAGCAATCACGCTGGCAGAAAATCACCAGCGGCGCGTTCACATCGCCGCGCGTGACGGCGGAAAGGCCGGCGCGGAAATAGTCCTCGGTCTCCGCATTGAGCGCGCCGAAGCCCACATTGGGCAGCCACACGGCGCCGGGAATGGAGGAATGGGGCTGGTCGCGCCACACGGTTCCCGCCGGGAGGCCGGCGGGTTTTGGCGGGCGTGGCAGCACGTCCACGAAGGCGACCCCGCCCTTGCGCCACAGCGCCACCGCGGCGGCGGCATCGAGCACGCGGGCGCCGCTGAGCGTCGCCGGCACCGGCGCACGATAGGCTTCGAGCCGGTAGCCCTCGGGTTCGGCCGGTATGGCCGCGGCTGCGGCAGGAGAGGTCGCAGGAGACGTGGCCGGCTGGGCGAGGGCGGACGGCGCGAGCAGCGCGAGGCCGCCGAGAATGGCGAGCGCGAATCGGCGGCTCCCGCCCCCCTCCTGCGCGCTCCGGCTCACTGGCCCGGCGTCCCGGCCGTCGGCACGATGGGCTGACCGTCCTCGTCCAGCAGCGGGACGTGATAGGCGACCAGCACCTTCTCGATGTCGTCGGCGCGCTTGCGCAACACGGTGTTCAGCGTCTGCTTCCAGATGTGGTCGGTGGGTCGCACGCCCATGGTGATCCGGTAGGCCAGCGCCGGGCGCGCGGCCTCCTTCACCAGCGGGATCACCTTCAGCGGTGTTGCGGACTGCGCCGCGAAATAGCCGGCCGAGGGTCCCCAGAGCAGGCCGCCGTCGATCTCCCCGGCGTTCAGGCTTGCGAGCATTTCCTCGGCCGGGGAGGCGTAGCGCCGGTCCACGAGGAGCGAATAGGTGCGGGCGTTGCCGATGAGCCCGAGTTCCAGGAGGTGGTCGGCGGGTGGCGTGGCGGCGATGACGCCGAGCTTGGCGGTCTTCAGCTTCGGATCCGACAATTGGGTCACGCCGTCGAGCGGACCGCCGGCCTTGACCACCAGCACGAACACCGATTCGTAATAGGGATTGGTGTGCAGCACGAGGTCGGCCCCGGCCACGTAGCCGATGATGACGTCGCACAGGCGCCGGCCGAGCGAATTGCGCACGAAGCCCGGGCCTTGCGGCATCAGGTACGTGCGCAGGGGCAGCTTGAGCTCGTCGGCGACGATGGCCGCGATCTTGTTCTCGAAGCCCTCGCCGGCGGCGTTCGAGAACGGCATGTTGGCGGGATCGGCGCACACCCGGAGGGCGTCCGCCGAAACCTGGTCGGGAATCTGCTGCCCTCCGGCCCCCGAGGGGCTGAGCAGCAGGATGGCGGCGAGGGCTGCCGTCGCGATCGACGCCAGCAGGGGCGCGAACCGTTCCCTACTCGCCGAGGCAGGCCTTCTCGGCATCGGCAATCTCCTTCGACTTCTCGTCGCGCTTGGCGGGGCGGACACGGCCCAGCGCGTCGTCGGAACGGGCGCGCAGATAGACGTAGAGGTCGTCCAGGTAGCACATCACGTTCTTGTTCAGGCCGAACGAGGGCATCACCCGGTCATTGCCGTTGCTCAGGTTCTGGCGGCCGCCGACGACCACTTCGCTGAACTGGTCGAAGTTCATGGTCTTGAGCGATTCCACGAGCGCGGGCGCGTAGGTGGAGCCCATGCCGTCGGGGCCGTGACAGACGTGGCATTCGGCGTGGTAGCGGCGGTAGCCGGAATAGGTCAGCCAGTCCACCTGGCCATCGGGCTTGATGTTGTAGGTGGGCGCGCCGTCGACGTCGTAATAGCGGCCGCCCTCTTCCTTCACCGGCTTCGGATCTGCCGGCTTGGTGGTCTCGGCGACCGAGGCGGTGCTGCCGAGGGCGAGCGAGAACGCGGCGAGGAAGAATGCGCCGGCACGGGTCAGGGGGACTGATGAAACCACACGATCTCTCCAAAACGACAGACGAAGGGCGGAGACGGCGCTCGGGGGGATGGGCGGGTCCGTCTCCGGTTTCGCGGGAAGAGCCTGAGGGGCGCAGCCTTGGGGCCGCCCTCCGGGCCTCGGCCAACGGCCTTAGCGGCAGACGACGGCGAGGGGCTGCGGACACAGGGGGCCGTTCCGGCGTTGACCGGCAAAGCGCCCTGCCCCTGGAAAAGGATCGGGCCGGCGGGGGGGTCCCCCAGGCCGGCCCGAATGCGCATGGAATGCGCCTGGCCTTAACGCCGCCCGATCATTGCGGGACGGCGAAGACCGTCAGCTGACCGCCGAGGGCGGTGTAGTTGCTGAGGGCCGCATAGCCGCCCACCGCGCCGAGGCCGGCGTTCGGGTCGGTCAAGCCGGCCGCGAGGCCGATGCCGGCCCAGCCGCCGACACCCGAGAGCACAGCCACGTACTGCTTGCCCTTGTGGGTGTAGGTCATGACGTTGCCGATGATGCCGGACGGGGTCTTGAACTTGTACAGTTCCTTGCCCGTCTTGGCGTCGACGGCCTTCAGGTAGCCCTCGAGGGTCCCGTAGAACACAACGCCGCCCGCGGTGGAGAGAGCGCCGGACCACACGGAGAACTGCTCCGGGTTGGACCACACGA
>JAYSCE010000087.1:0-658 GCA_041915035.1 Xanthobacter sp. | reverse complement strand
CGGGGGTGTAGCTGACGCGGAACGGCTCGTAGTCCATGCACACGTGGTTGGTGGGCACGTAGAACAGGCCGGTGTCAGGCGAGTAGGACGCAGGCTGCTGGTCCTTGGTGCCGAGCGCCGCCGGGCAGATGCCGGTGGTGTTCACATCTTCGCCGTTCTTCTCGGTGGAATACTTGTCCACGACCAGCGGACGACCATAGGTCGGGCTGTTCTTGTCCATGTCCACCTTGGTCGCCCAGTTCACCGCCGGGTCGAACTTCTCGGCCACGAGCAGCTCGCCGGTCTTGCGATCAAGCGTGTAGCCGAAGCCGTTGCGGTCGAAGTGCACCAGCGTCGGGCGGGTCTGTCCGCCGATCTGCTGGTCGGCGAGGATCATCTCGTTGATGCCGTCGAAGTCCCACTGGTCGTGGGGCGTCATCTGATAGACCCACTTGGCGACACCCGTGTCGGCGTCACGGGCGAAGATGGTCATGGACCACTTGTTGTCGCCGGGGCGCTGCTTCGGGTTCCAGGTCGAGGGGTTGCCCGAGCCGTAATAGATCAGGTTGAGCTGCGGGTCGTACGAATACCAGCCCCAGGTGCAGCCGCCGCCGATCTTCCACTGGTCGCCCTGCCAGGTGGCGAGGGACGAATCCTTGCCAACGGGCTTGCCGAGCGC
>JAYSCE010000086.1:7687-11599 GCA_041915035.1 Xanthobacter sp. | reverse complement strand
TAGTCGAGGGCTGCAAGGGCGGCGACCAGCCGCGGCACGCTCGCCGCCTCGTCGTAGAGCGGCACCAGCAGCGAATAGACCGGCAGGGAACGCGGATCGAGCACCCGCAACGGCTCTTCGGGCGGCGCATAGAGGCAGCCGGCGAGGCGCAGGGCGATCCAGGCCAGGAAGACGAGCGAAAGAGCCGCCTGAACGCCGAGAACAGTCATCTCCGGCGCCAGCGCCAAAAGGGGTGCGAGCGGCAAGCCGACAGCGGCGGCACCAAGCCCAACGATGCGGCCGGGCCGGAGCGTCGATGCCGATTTGAGCGGATCGGACCGGACCAGACGCTCTGTCGCCGCGGCGGCCAATCCGGGGCCGCAGAGGGCGCCGATGCGCCGGGCGAGCACCAATGGCGGGATCAGTTCCACCCGCGAAGCAAGACCCGCATCCCGCGTCAGCGCCCGTCGCAGGCGCCACATGATGCGGCCCCGCGCCGCCATCACGAAATGCGGGCGCCCACTCCCGCGCACGAGGGTTCCCGTGCGCAGCACGGCCTCCGCCATGGCCGGGTCATCCGGCAGGTTTGTCAGGTTCGGCGCGGCCACGGAAAGACCGAGGTCGCGGGCGAGGAGATGGGTGGCGGCGTCCTCATCGAGGGCGCCCGAGGCGACCAGCACCTCATCGACGCCGACGCCGATTTCCCGTGCCCGCGCATGGGCTGCACGCAATGTGTCGGCGTCCACGTCATCGCGATAGGGACGAAGCTCGGGGGCAGCCCAGGTATGCGCGACGGCCGACGACAAAGGGGCGGAGGCAGCCGCCCCCTCCCGGGCGTGGGCCAGCCCGCGCCCAAGGTCGCGATGGCCCTCATCTACATCATGGCTTACATGGCTCCGCCCCTTGCGGGCGGCACCGGCATCCCCCACCATGCCCCAACCCTCATGCAACCCTAGGGTAAGCTCGCCACAATGCTTCCACCAGCCTCTTTCCTGAGCATCCCCGCGACACATCTGCGCGCGCGCCGGACTGGCCTCAGCGCTCTGGTGCTGATTGCTGGCATGCTGACGGCAGGAGGAGCAGCGGCACAGCAGCCGCAGGCCGGTCAGGCGAGGCCGGCGCAGGGTGGCCCTCCGCCGCTGGTGGAGCGGGCGGATAAGATCGCCATTACGCCGGTGGTGGTCCCGAATTTCTGGAACGTGGAACGGCGGCTGGAGCGCCCGGACGCGGCCAAGCTCCCGAAGGAATTGAGGTTCGTCACGACGGACGACTACCCGCCCTTCAACTTCATCAATTCCACCGGCGCCCTCTCCGGCTTCAACATCGATCTGGCGCGGGCGATCTGCGCGGAACTCAGCGTCACCTGCTCTTTCCAGACCGCGGCGTTCGCCGACGTGGCGGACGTGGTGGACCAGGGCCGCGCGGAAGCGGCGATCGCCGGCCTCGTCGCCACCCCGGCATCCCGGGCGACGCTGGACTTCTCCGAGCGCTATCTCGGCACGCCGGCGCGCTTCGTGGGGCGCAAGCAGGAAACGCTGGCGCAGGCGACCCCCGAGGAGGTGGCTTCCAAGAAGGTGGCCGTGGTCAGCCGCACGGCGCACGAGGCCTATCTGCGCTCATTCTTCAATGAGGCCGCCATCCGTCCCTATCCCGACCTCAAGGCGGCGCAGGAGGCGCTGAAAGCCGGACAGGTGGACCTTCTGTTCGGTGATGGCATCACCCTCGCGCTCTGGCTGAATGGCACCGACAGCGCCGCCTGCTGCCGCTTCGTGGGCGGCCCCTTCACCGAAAGCCGCTTCTTCGGCGACGGCTTCTCCGTGGCGGTGAAGGAGGGCAACGACACCCTGCGCCACGCCATGGACTTCGCCCTGCAGCGCATCTGGGAGAAAGGCGTCTATACGGACCTCTACCTGCGCTGGTTCCCGGTGGGCTTCTACTGAGCCGCGTCCGCGGCGTTCAGGCCGCCTATCGCGGCCCACCGGCGATGAGGCGGGCGTTGCGCTCGATGGCCGCCGGATCGTCGGCGAGGCGGTCGGTCAGCAGATGCAGCCAGTTGAAGCCGATATAGAGGGCGAGGAGGTCATCGACCTCCTGCGCGGAGATCTCCCCGCGGTCCGCTGCGCGTTCGAACATGTGGCGCAGGTCGCGCAAGCGATCCGGCAGGAACTTGTCGCG
Source organism: Xanthobacter sp. (assembly GCA_041915035.1). Classification (GTDB taxonomy): domain Bacteria; phylum Pseudomonadota; class Alphaproteobacteria; order Rhizobiales; family Xanthobacteraceae; genus Xanthobacter. The sequence goes on along the minus strand of JAYSCE010000086.1, from coordinate 9,445 downwards.
CAATGCGGATAGGGCGGCATCGGTCGTCTGAGCTTCGGCGATGAGCGCGCGAAAGGTGCTGCCGGACGGCGTCTCCCGCCAGAAGCCCCACAGGGCGCGGGTGTAGGCGAGAAGATCGCTCCAGAGGGCGCCGGTGTCCGGCATCGCCATGTGGCTCGCCTTTTCCGCCGCATAGACATCAACCAGCAAATCAGCCTTGGTGGGCCACCAGCGATAGATGGTCGGCTTGCCCGCCCCTGCCCGGCGCGCCACCTCGTCAATGGAAAAGCCGGCATAGCCGCGCTCCGCCAGAAGGGCCCGCGCCGCCGTCAGGATGGCGGCCTCCGCCTCGGGGTTGCGCCGCGCTCCGATGGAAGAGCGCCGACGGTCGGTCGGACTGGTGTCGGGCATGAGGCGTCGCCTTCCGAGATTTCCTCTTGCATAACGAAACGGCTCGTATATATCAATACAAATCGGAACGATCCGTTTCGTTCCGATATTTCAGATCCTGCCGCTCCCGGAGTCGCTGCCATGAGCAATCCTGCAATCCTGGCCCACCTGCGCTTCCTGGCCCTGATGATGATCGGCGCCTATGCGCTCATCAATGCCATCCTGACGCTCCTATCCCCCCTCACCGCAGGATGGCCGATCTGGGAATCCACGCTGCTCGCCGTGCCACCGATGGTGCTGGGGATGGTCCATTTGGTGCTCCCCATCGCGCGGCGGCACCTAAGGCGCCCGGACCGGACGGAGGCGTGAGCCGAAACGTAAGAGCCGCCCTGATGACAGGACGGCTCCGACACCCGATCTAGGCGACCAGAAAAACAGAGCTGCTCAGTGGCGGGGCGCGGGAAGTCCGAGCTGAGACGACGGCGCCGGGCGGGCGGCCTCGGCCCGCCTGTGCTCGCGGCGGGCGGCGCGCGCTTCGCGGCGATAGCGGCCCTGCCGCGCCCAGGTGACCACCCCGCCGGCAACGACGCCGACGATCACCGCAGCGAAGATGATCGCGAACAGCGGCAGCGTCACTGACAGGGCCGGATGGTCCGGCGAGAACGGATCGAGGGAGAGCGTGACCGGCTTGCGGTTGGCAACCGCCAGCGCCACCGCGAGGATCGCAAGGGGCAGGCCGATGAGGATGGAGAGGAAGCGGCTCACGGGGCCTACTTTCCAGTATTGAGACGCTCGCGCATCTCCTTGCCGGTCTTGAAATAGGGAACGGTCTTTTCGCTCACGTCCACCTGCTTTCCGGTGCGCGGATTGCGGCCGACGCGCGCATCGCGCTTCTTCACCGAGAAGGCGCCGAAGCCGCGCAGTTCCACGCGATCCCCGCGCTCGAGCGCAGAGGCGATCTGCTCCAGGATGGCGTTGACGATGTTCTCCACGTCCCTCTGGTAGAGATGCGGATTGGCCTCGGCGATCTTCTGGACAAGCTCGGACTTGATCATGGTGGCCCCAGTTCCCTCGAAAGCATCTGCCAAAAGTGAGCCAAGGCCCTTTGCGGCGGAGTGGGCGGCCGGATGTCCGGCAGGGTTGTCAGGTATTGTTTTCGATGTCGCCAGAAAGCCGCCAAGCGCTTGTGAACGCAATCTTAACCCTAGGTCCGAGGGTGCCAGAGGGCCAACAGACCGTCAAGTTGACTGCGCTCCAGCGCGCCTTTCGCCGCATCCGTCAAAAGCGCCGCCGCCTGCGGGAAGCCGAGCGCGCTCACGACCCCGCGCGCCGCGCCCAGCAGCCAGCCGAACTCGTCGCCGACCTCCTTGGTGCGCCAGGTGCGGACCT
>JAYSCE010000086.1:0-7677 GCA_041915035.1 Xanthobacter sp. | reverse complement strand
CAAGCCACGCGCGAGCGGTACGCTCGTCGCCGAGTTCGTCCACGAGCTGGAGATCGAGGCCCTGATGGCCGGTGAACACGCGGCCGTCGGACACGTTGGCAAGCTTGGCATCAGAAAGCTTGCGGCGGTCGCCCACGAGATTCTTGAACCAGGCGTAGCTGTCCTTCACCAGCGAATCCACGGCGGCGCGCGCCTCCGGCGTCACCGGCTCATAGGGATTGGGCGAGGCCTTGAGCGGGGAGGATTTGATATCCTCCATGGTCACGCCCACGGTCTTCAGAAGCTCGGTGAAGTTGGGAAACTGGTAGATGACGCCCACCGAGCCGACCAACGCATTGCGGCGGGCGACGATGTGGTCCGCGCCCAGCGCCGCGATATAGGCGCCTGAAGCAGCGACGCCCTCCACGACAGCGACCACTGGCTTCTTCTCGGCGAGGCGGCGCAGCGCGTCGAACAATTGCTCGGAGCCGGTCACGGTGCCGCCGGGGCTGTCGATGGAGAGGATGACGGCGCTGGCACGGGAGCGGCCGATCTCCTCCAGAAGCTCGACCCGTTCGCGATCGTTGCGGATGATGCCGCCGATCATGATCCGCGCCACGTGGGGCGAGGAGGCGGGGATATCGCGGCCGACGAGGGCCGACACGCCCAGAGCCACCGCGGCGACGACGCCCAGCACCCCAAGAACGCGCCAGAATGTGACCTTTCGCCGGAGGCGGCGACGTTCGACGATCTGGTCGGCATCCAGCGACATGGCGCGCGTTCCTCGGCAGGCAGTCCCAAGCCCCACGCGGACTTAAGCAGGCGGCGCGGCGTTGGCAAGCGCTCCCGCTCGGGGAGTTTACCCTGACAGGGCGGCGATGACGGCGTTGAGGACCGGAAAGCCGGCCGCGGTGGCACGCAGGCGCCCCGCCTCCTGCGCCACCAGCCCCTCGGCCTCAAGCGTCGCGACGCGGTCCGCGTCGATGCGGCCGCCGAGGCGGGAATGGCGGAGAAGATCGACACCCTCTTTGAGGCGCAGACCCATGAGCAGCATCTCATCCGCCTGCTCGGAGGCAGAAAGCGTCTCGTCCGAGACGATGCCGTGCCCGGCGGCCTCCACACGCTTCAGCCACTCCTCCGGCGCCCGCTCGGTGAAGGTGGCGCGGCGGGCGGCGCCCGACGCCAGCCGGCCGTGGGCACCGGCGCCGATGCCCGCATAGGTGCCATAGCGCCAATAGACGAGATTGTGCCGGGCCTCGGCGCCGGGCCGGGCGTGGTTAGAGACCTCGTAGGCCGGAAGGCCGGCTTGCGCCGTGACTTCCTGCGTCACGTCCCACAGGGTACGGGACAGGTCATCGTCGGGCAGGATGAGCTTGCCGGCACCGTATAGCCGTTCGAACGGCGTGCCGGGCTCGATGGTGAGCTGATAGAGCGAGAGGTGCTCGCAGCCCTCCGCCAGCGCACGCTTCAGTTCGGCCGCCCAAGCTTCGGGCGTCTGGCGCGGGCGGGCATAGATGAGGTCGAAGGACACCCGATCGAAGGCGCGCCGCGCGATGGCGACGGCGGCCAACGCCTCCGCCACCGAGTGCATTCGCCCGAGGCCCTGGAGGTCCGCATCGTCCAGCGCCTGCACGCCGAGCGAGACCCGGTTCACGCCCGCCGTCCGGTAGCCGTGAAACCGCTCCGCCTCCACGGAGGTGGGGTTCGCCTCCAGCGTCACCTCGGCATCGGCCGTGAGCGGCCAGGCTTCGTCGATGGCTTCCAGGATCGCCGCGACGGTGGCGGGGGCCATGAGGGAGGGTGTCCCGCCGCCGAAGAAGACCGTCTCCGCCCGTCGCGGCCCCGACAGAGCCCGCATGTGGGCGATCTCGCGCCGGAAGGCCGAGATGTAGCGGGCCTCGTCCGGCGGCACGAGGCGGACGTGGCTGTTGAAGTCGCAATAGGGGCATTTGGCCTTGCAGAAGGGCCAATGCACGTAGACGCCGAACCCCCCGTCCGTGTCCGCCCCTGGAAGAGAATGCGCAGGAGCGTTCGCGGAGGGGGCCTGATTCGAGATCGCGCTCACGCCTTCAGGCACGCCTGCGAGAGCTTCAGGAAGGCGCGAGCGCGGTGGGAGAGGCCGAAGCCCTTGGGCGGCATGCCGTGCTTCTCGTCCGCCGTCATCTCGGCGAAGGTCTTCACATGGCCTTCGGGGAGGAACATGGGATCATAGCCGAAGCCCTTGGCGCCGCGTGGCGGCCACACGAGGGTGCCGTCGACGGTGCCCTCGAACTCCTCCAGATGCCCGTCCGGCCACGCGATGCAGAGCGCCGAGACGAAGCGGGCATGGCGCTGCGCCGGATCGGTAGCGCCGACCTTCTGCAGTTCGGCCTCCACCTTCTCCATGGCCATCTCGAAATCGCGATCCGGACCGGCCCAGCGGGCGGTATGGATGCCCGGCGCCCCGCCCAGCGCATCGATCACGAGGCCGCTGTCGTCAGCAAAGGCAGGAAGCTGGGCGGCGTTCGCCGCCGCGACCGCCTTGAGGCGCGCATTGCCCTCGAAGGTGGTCTCGGTCTCCTCCGGCTCGGGCAGACCGAGCTCGCCGGCGGAAACCGCCTCCACCCCGTGGGGCTCCAGCAGCATCTTCATCTCGATGAGCTTGCCGGGATTGTGGGTGGCCACCACGAGCCGCCCGGTGAGCTGGCGCGCCATCAGCCGATCGCCAGCTTCTGGAGCGACACGAGCTGATCCACGCCCGAACGGGCGAGCGAGAGCAGCGAGAGCAGTTCCTCCTGGGTGAACGGCGTCTTTTCCGCCGTACCCTGGATCTCCACGATGCCGCCGGTCCCGGTCATGACGAAATTGGCGTCGGTCTCGGCGACCGAATCCTCGGCATAGTCGAGGTCGAGCACTGGCGTGCCCTCATAGATGCCGCAAGAGACCGCCGCCAGATGCTGCTTGAGCGGCATTTCCTTGATCATGGAGCGGGACTTCATCCAGCTCAGGCAGTCGTGAAGCGCGATCCAGGCGCCGGTGATGGAGGCGGTGCGGGTGCCGCCGTCGGCCTGGAGCACGTCACAATCGATGGTGATCTGCTTCTCGCCCATCGCCACCAGATCGGTGACGGAACGGAGCGAGCGCCCGATCAGGCGCTGGATTTCCTGCGTGCGGCCGGACTGCTTGCCGGTGGTGGATTCGCGCCGGGTGCGGTCATGGGTGGCGCGGGGCAGCATGGAATATTCCGCCGTCACCCAACCGCGCCCCTGGCCCTTTAGCCATGGCGGCAGGCGTTCCTCCAGCGTCGCGGAGACGAGGACGTGGGTGTCCCCGAACTTCACGAGGCAGGAGCCTTCCGCGTGGCGCATCACGCCCCGTTCAAAGGACACCGCGCGCATCTCGTCGGGGGCGCGCTTGCTGGGGCGCATGATGGATACCTCTTTGTGCGTCATGGGCGCTCCTTTTAGAGCGCCGCGCGCCGGGAGGAAAGCAAGGGACGCGCGCCCGCCGGCGACAGCTCCCGCGCGGTGCTTGAACCCGGCCCCAACGAGGGACACATTAGAGCCCGCGAAATCCTTTGGTCCGAAGGCTGAACCCGTGGCGCTCGATCCGTTCCTGCCCCTCTCGACCGGCGGCCTCGCGCAGATCGACCAGCGTTCGCGCGAGATTTTCCGGCAGATCGTGGAGAGTTACCTCGCCACCGGCGAACCCGTGGGCTCGCGCAACATCGCCCGCCTCATCCCCATGACGCTCTCCCCCGCCTCCGTGCGCAACGTGATGGCGGATCTGGAGGCGGCGGGGCTCATCTACGCCCCCCACACCAGCGCCGGGCGCCTGCCCACCGAGCGCGGCCTGCGCTTCTTCGTGGACGCACTGATGGAGGTGGGCGACGTCAACGAGCGCGACCGCGCCAATATCGAGACGCAGGTGCTCGCCGCCGCCCGCACCACCACGGTGGAAGGCGTGCTGCAGGAGGCATCCGCCCTGCTCTCGGGCCTTGCCCGCGGCGCCGGCGTTGTCACCGCCACCAAGACCGACCCGCGCCTGAAGCATGTGGAGTTCGTGCCGCTGGAGCCGGGCCGTGCCCTCGTCATCCTCGTATCCGAGGACGGGCAGGTGGAAAATCGGGCGCTCACTCTGCCGGCCGGCCTGCCGGTTTCAGCCCTCACCGAGGCGACCAATTTTCTTAATGCCCGCATCCGCGGCCGCACCCTTTCCGATGCCCGGCAGGAGATGGACAGCCTCCTCGCCGAGATGAACCGCGACCTCGATACCCTGACTGCCCGCGTGGTGGAGGCCGGGCTCGCCTCCTGGTCTGGGGACGAGCCGGGCGGACGCACCCTGATCGTGCGCGGACAGGCCAAACTTCTGGAAGACCTGCGCGCGCTGGAAGACCTGGAGCGCATCCGCCTGCTGTTCGACGACCTCGAGACCAAGCGCGAGGTTTCCGAGTTGCTTGGCCGGGCGGAGGAGGCGCAGGCGCTGCGCATCTTCATCGGCTCGGAAAACCGGCTGTTCTCGCTCTCCGGCTCCTCCACCATCGTCGCGCCGTATCGGGACGGGCAGGGGCGCGTGCTGGGGGTGCTCGGCGTCATCGGCCCGACGCGGCTCAATTACGGGCGCATCGTCCCCATGGTGGACTTCACCGCCCGCCTCGTCAGCCGCGTGCTCGGCGCGCCGGGGGCGGACGCGGCTTAGGGATAAGGATCACCACGACTTGATTTTTCCCCCCATCGCCCCGATATGCGCCGGGACAATTGGCCTTTGCCCGACGGCGTTCCGACCGCGGGCGAATCTCAAGGCAGGGGAAGTGACCGGATGAGCGAGCAGAAGCGCACGCCCGAGACCGGCGGCGACGCAAGCGAAAACGGCGCCGCGCAGGGTACTGCACAGGTGAACGAGGCAACCGCCGAGGCGGAAGCGAGTGCCATGGCGGATGCCGCCCTCGGCGACCCCGCGGGCGACAAGGCGCGCCTGGAAGCGGAAATCGCGAGCCTCAAGGACAAGTTCCTGCGCGCATTCGCGGAGGCGGAGAATGTGCGCCGCCGCGCCGAGAAGGAAATCCAGGACGCCAAGACTTACGGCATCGCCTCATTCGCCCGCGACGTGCTGAACGTGGCGGATGATCTGGCCCGTGCCCTGGGTTCGGTGGAGGCGGAGGCCAAGGCGACTGCCGAGGGCGGCTTCAAGGCACTGCTGGATGGGCTGGAGCTGACCGAGCGCGGCCTCGTGAAGGCGCTGGAAAAGCACGGCATCCGCAAGATCGAGCCGAAGGGCGAAAAGTTCGACCCCAACCTCCACCAGGCGATGTTCGAGGTGCCGGACCCGAGCGTCCCCACCGGGACCGTGGTGCAGGTTGTGCAGGCCGGCTACGTCATCGGCGAACGCGTGCTGCGCCCGGCGATGGTCGGCGTTGCCCGCGGCGGCCCCAAGGCCGAGCCGAGCAAGGCCGCCGGCGCGGCGTGAGCATCGATTTCTGAAAAATCACATGTCGTTGGAGGCGGACACGTGCCGCCTCCCGGGCTCGCCTCCACCCGGACCACCGCTCGCCCCGATCAGGTCGGCGAGGGCATCGGCGATGACGCGGCTGGTATAGGGCTTGGCCACGCGCGGCGCATCGGCGAATTCCGCCGGCATGCGCACGCTGCCCGTGTAGCCCGAGCAGAAAATGAAGGGAATGCCGCGTTCTGCGAGGATCGCTGCGGCCGGATAGACCGGCTCGCCGGCCAGATTCACGTCGAGGATGGCAGCGTCGATGCGTTCGGAGGTCGCGGCCGCGACCGCGGCGGCGAGGCTCGCGACCGGCCCGACCACGGTGTAGCCCAGCGACCTCAGATTGTCGTCGAGTCCCAGTGCCACGAGGTACTCATCCTCAACGACGAGCACCCGCCTTCCCGACAAGATCATCTTCAACGCCCTGGCTGACTGCATGTCCCCTCAGGGGCATGTCCGGGTTCAACCAGCGGCCGCGGGAAAAGTTCCACGCGCCGCAGCAAGGCGTTGAACGTACGCCGGAAGGTCGGTTCCGCCCTTCCGGTTCGTCGCGAAGCCGGCGATCAGTCCTTCGCGCGTTCCACGTAGGAGGCGTCGGCGGTCATGATGACGACGCGGGTGCCGGCCGAGATGTGCGGCGGCACCATGGTGCGCACGCCATTGGAGAGCATGGCGGGCTTGTAGGAGGAGGAGGCCGTCTGACCCTTCACGGTCGGCTCGGTGTCCACGATCTCCAGCACCACGCGGGCCGGAAGCTCGATGGCGATCGGCACGCCATTATGGGTGGAGAGCATGCATTCCATGCCTTCCTGAAGATAGACCGACTGGTCCCCCATTACATCCTTCGGCACGGTCACCTGATCGTAGGTTTCCGGGTTCATGAAGGTGTAGCCGTCGGAATCCTCGTAGAGGAAGGTGTGCGGGCGATCTTCCACGAAAGCGCGCTCCACCTGCTCGGTGGTGCGATAGCGCTCGGAGATCTTCACGCCGTCGGAGATGCGGCGCATGTCGAGCTGCGTCACCGGCGTGCCCTTGCCGGGGTGGATGTTCTCGGCGGTGAGCACCACGTACAGCTTGTCGTCGATGTCGACCACGTTGCCCTTGCGCAGGGTGCTGGCGATAACCTTGACCACGTCGTCTCTTCCTTGACCTGATGCGCGGCGTCCGCGCCGATTGAAAACCGGGGGACGGCGGCACCGTCTGGCTGGTTCGGCGCGCACCATAGCGATAATGGCGCGCAACGCCAGTCTTGCACCCGTCTTTCCGGCACCGCGCGGCGGCGGCAGCCAGCGGCGCCGGCCGGCCGCAACGAGGATTCTACATCATGGCGGTATCGAGTTCCCCGCCCGCGCGCCCCGCCTCCGCATGGTGGCAGCCGGATGTCCACGCCGATCGCCGCGCCTTCCTGCTCGCCCGTAGCCGCATTGCCGCCGCACTGCGGGCAGCGTTTGCGGAAGACGGCTTCGTCGAGGTGGAGACACCGGCGCTTCAGGTCTCTCCCGGCAACGAGACGCATCTGCACGCCTTCGGCACGGATCTCATCGGCCCAGACGGCGCGACACGCCGCCTGTATTTGCGCACCTCCCCCGAGTTCGCAGCCAAGAAACTTCTGGCGGCCGGCGAGCCCAGGATCTTTGAATTTGCCCGCGTGTTCCGCAATCGCGAGCGCGGCATGGCCCACCACCCGGAATTCACCATGCTTGAGTGGTATCGCGCCGCCGCGCCCTATACGGCCATGATGGAGGATTGCGCCCACCTCCTCGTCGGCGCCGCCGAGGCGGGCGGGGTGACGGCCTTCGCCTATCGCGACAAGCCGTGCGACCCCTTCGCCGCGCCGGAGCGCCTGACGCTGGTAGCGGCCTTCGACCGCCATGCGGGGATCGACCTCGAAGCCCTTCTGCCAGCCGCCGGTGAAGCACCGGACGCTGCCCGCTTCGCCCGTGCGGCGGCCGAGGCCGGCATCCGCACCGCGCCCGACGACACCTGGGCCGATATGTTCTCTCGCGTGCTGGTGGAGAAGATCGAGCCTTATCTCGGGATCGGCCGCCCCACCATCCTGACCGATTATCCCGTGAGCGAGGCGGCTCTCGCCCGGCCCAAGCCGGACGATCCGCGCCTCGCCGAACGGTTCGAGCTGTATTGCTGCGGGCTGGAGCTCGCCAACGCCTTCGGCGAGCTGACCGACGCGCAGGAGCAGCGTCGCCGTTTCCAGAAGGACATGGACGA
>JAYSCE010000085.1:2864-11620 GCA_041915035.1 Xanthobacter sp. | reverse complement strand
CGCGGCTCGGCAGGACACCGCGACGCGGACCCCCGGCTATGGGCGCCCGGCCGCCCGGCCGTCTCGACCGACGGGCGTTTCTCGGCTGCGCCCTCTGCGCGGCGGCGCTGGGGGTGCGGCCGGCGCGGGCGGAGCAGATCGTGCCGGGGGTCGATCGTCTCCTGCTCAAACGCATCGACTATCCCGGCGATCGCCATGTGATCGTCCTCGCGGAGGTGGATTATGCCCCCGGTGCGCTGCTGCCGCGCCACATCCATCCGGGCGTGGAAAGCAGCTACATGGCCTCGGGCTCCGGGACGCTGGCCATGGACGGGCACCCCGACCTCATCGTCCCGGCGCGGCAGGGCTTCCAGGTGCCGGCCGAGCTGCCCCACAGCTTCCGCGCCGGGTCTGAGGGCGCCCGCATCGTCGCCAACTACGTGGTGGAGAAGGACAAGCCCCTCTCCACCTGGGTGCCCTGAGGGGCGCAAAAAAAGCCCCGGCGCGGGTGCGCCGGGGCTCTGGACCGCTCGGAGAAACGCGGCTCAGATGTCGAGGGTGTTGTCCCGCTCCCATTGGGTGAGGTGGCGCGAGAAGGCGTTCCACTCCTCGGTCTTCAGTTTCAGGTAGCCGTCCACGAAGGGCTTGCCGAGGCGATCCGCCAGCACCTTGGACTTCTCCAGCGCACGCATGGCGTCGAGCAGGTTGAGCGGCAGGCGCTTGGCGCCCTTCACCTTGTGCCCTTCGGTGTACATGTTGATGTCGAGGCGCTTGCCCGGATCGCGCTTGTTCTCGATGCCGTCGAGGCCGGCGGCAGCGAGGCCTGCCTGAAGCAGATAGGGATTGGCCGCGCCGTCGGCGAGGCGGAACTCGAACCGGCCCGCATCCGGGATGCGGATCATGTGGGTGCGGTTGTTGCCGGTGTAGGTGACCGTGTTCGGCGCCCAGGTGGCCCCGGAGATGGTGCGCGGGGCGTTGATGCGCTTGTAGGAATTCACCGTCGGGTTGGTGAGGGCGCAGAGCGCGTCCGCATTGTGGATCAGGCCGCCGATGAAGTGATAGCCGAGCTCCGAGACGCCCAGCTCGCCCTGGGGATCGGAGAAGGCATTCTTGCCCTTCTGCCACATGGACACATGGGCGTGGCAGCCCGAGCCGGTAAGGTTGATGAAGGGCTTCGGCATGAAGGTCGCGCGCAGGCCGTGCTGCTCGGCGATGGTCTTCACCATGTATTTGAAGAAGACATGGCGGTCGGCGGTGAGGAGGGCGTTGTCGTAGTTCCAGTTCATCTCGAACTGGCCGTTGGCGTCCTCATGGTCGTTCTGGTATGCGCCCCAACCGAGCTTGAGCATGGCATCGCAGATATCCTTGATGACATCGTAGCGGCGCATGAGGGCGGACTGGTCGTAGCAGGGCTTCTCGGCGGTGTCGGCGGTATCCGAGATGCCCTTGCCGTCCGGCGTGATGAGGAAGTATTCGCACTCGACGCCGGTCTTGATCTCGTAGCCGAGGCGGGCCGCGGCGGCGAGCTGCCGCTTCAGCAGCGTGCGGGGCGCCTGCTCCACCTCCTTGCCGTCCATGTAGAGGTCGGCGGCGAGCCAGCCGATCTCTTCCTTCCAAGGCAGCTGGATGAGGCTGGTCGGGTCCGGCACGGCGAAGAGGTCAGGGTCGGCCGGGGACATGTCGAGCCAGGTGGCGAAGCCGGCGAAGCCGGCGCCTTCCTTCTGCATGGGGCCGATGGCGGCGGCGGGCACCAGCTTGGCGCGCAGGCCGCCGAAGAGGTCAACGTAGGAAATCAGGAAATACTTGATGCCGCGCTCCTTGGCGACCTTGGCGAGGTCGATCTGCGCGGCGGCGGAAGCGCGGCCTTCGGCCTCGCGGAGCGGATAGCGGAAGTGGTCCATGCGAAAGTCCCCGGAATTTGGAAGCGGTATTCTTTGAAAAAGGCCGCGCCGGTCGAGCGGCGCGGCCTGAGAGGTCGGATCAGTATCCGCCGGTCTTTCCGGGCACCCAGGAGGTGCCGGCCAGCGGCACGCCGGCCATGGCGGCGGCCTCCACGGTCAGCGCCACGAGGTCTTCCGGCTCCAGATTGTGCAGGTGGCTCTTGCCGCAGGCGCGGGCGATGGTCTGCGCCTCCAGCGTCATCACCGAGAGATAGTTGGCGAGGCGGCGGCCGGCCTTCACCGGATCGAGCCGCTTGGACAGCTCGGGATCCTGGGTGGTGATGCCGGCGGGGTCGCGGCCCTCGTGCCAGTCGTCATAGGCCCCGGCGGTTGAGCCGAGCGCCTGGTATTCGTCTTCCCACTGGGGATCATTGTCGCCGAGCGCGACGAGAGCCGCCGCGCCGGTGCGGATGCCGCCGGAGACGATGAGCTGCACCTTGCGGTGCATGTCGAGATCCTGAAGCGCCTGCACGGCGGGTCGGATCGCGGCGAGGATCGGGATGCCCACGTGCTCGATGAACACGTCCTGCGTCGCCGCGGTGCCGCCCTGCATGCCGTCGAGCACCACCACGTCGGCACCCGCTTTCACCGCCAGTGCGGTGTCGTAATAGGGCCGCGAGGCGCCGACCTTCACATAGATCGGCTTCTCCCAGTCGGTGATCTCGCGCAGCTCCTCGATCTTGATCTCGAGGTCGTCCGGGCCCGTCCAGTCGGGATGGCGGCAGGCCGAGCGCTGGTCGATGCCCTTGGGCAGGGTGCGCATGGCGGCCACGCGATCGGAGATCTTCTGGCCGAGCAGCATGCCGCCGCCGCCGGGCTTGGCGCCCTGGCCGATGACGATCTCGATGGCGTCGGCCTTGCGCAGGTCCACCGGGTTCATGCCGTAGCGCGAGGGCAGGTACTGGTAGACGAGGGTCTTGGACTGGCCGCGCTCCTCCGGCGTCATGCCGCCGTCGCCGGTGGTGGTGGAGGTGCCGACCGTCGAGGCGCCGCGCCCCAGCGCTTCCTTCGCCTGCGCGGAGAGCGCGCCGAAGCTCATGCCGGCGATGGTGACGGGGGTCTTCAGCGTGATCGGCTTCTTGGCGAAGCGGGTGCCGAGGGTGACCTCGGTGCCGCACTTCTCGCGATAGCCCTCCAGCGGGTAGCGCGACATGGAGGCGCCGAGGAACAGGAGGTCGTCGAAGTGGGGCAGCTTGCGCTTGGTGCCACCGCCACGGATGTCATAGATGCCGGTCGCCGCGGCCCGGCGGATCTCGGCCAGCGTCGCCGGATCGAAGGTCGAGGAGAAGCGCGGCGGGGTGCGCGGCGTGTTGTTGTGGGCGGTCATAGGGTCCTCACCCGGAAAAGTTCGAATGCGGTCGGAGCGTCCCGCCCGTGGCGGGCGCGACGGCGGCGCGCCTCAATAGGCGGACGCGTTGTCCACGTGGAAGTTGTAGAGCTGGCGGGCAGAGCCGTAGCGCTTGAACTCCGAGACATCGACCGCGCCTTCGAGGCCGGCGGCCTTCAGCTTCTGGGCGAGGAGCGCCTTGTGCTCGTCCCGCAGCTCCTTCTCGATGCAGTCCGCGCCGAGGCTCTTCACCGTGCCGCGCACGAAGAGCTTCGCCTCATAGAGGCTGTCGCCCAGCGCCTCGCCGGCATCGCCCAGCACCACGAGGGAGCCGGACTGGCCCATGAAAGCGCTCATGTGGCCGATGGAGCCCTTCACCACGATGTCCACGCCCTTCATGGAGATGCCGCAGCGGGCGGAGGCATTGCCATCCACCACGAGCATGCCGCCGTGGGCCGTGGCGCCGGCCGACTGGCTGGCATCGCCGCGCACGTGCACGAAGCCGCTCATCATGTTCTCGGCGACGCCCTGACCGGCGTTGCCGTGGATGATGACGGAGGCTTCCGCATTCATGCCGGCGCAGTAGTAGCCGACATTGCCCTCGATCTCGACGGTGAGAGGCATGGCCAGCCCCACCGCCACCGCGTGGCGGCCGTTGGGGTTCAGCACCCGCCAGCGGCGGGCATTGGATTCGGCGGTGGCCTTGTGAAGGGCCTCGTTCAGCTCGCGCAGCGGCGTGGTGGCGAGGTCGAAGGTCACGTCCGGCGCAATGGCGTTCACTGTGCGCGCTCCCAGAAGTACACGGTGGCGGGCTCGGGCTCGAAAACTTTGGCCTTGGAGATGCCGGGCAGGTCAACCAGAGCCCGATACTCCGAGCCGAAGGCCACATACTGGTCGGTCTCGGCCATCACGGCGGGCTTGCAGGCGATGGGATCGCGCAGCACGCCGAAGCCGCTCTCGGTGCCCACCACGAAGGTGAAGAAGCCGTCGAGATCCTTCAGGCCCGCTTCCAGCGCCTGCCCGAGGGAGGCGCCTTCCCGCATCCGCCAGGTGAGATAGCCGGCGGCCACCTCGCTGTCGTTCTCGGTCTCGATGGCGATGCCCTCGCGCTTCAACTGACGGCGCAGGGCATTGTGGTTGGACAGCGAGCCGTTGTGCACGAGGCACTGGTCGGCGCCGGTGGAGAAGGGATGGGCGCCGGCGGTGGTCACAGCGCTCTCGGTGGCCATGCGGGTGTGGCCGATGCCGTGGGTGCCGCGCATCTGCGCGAGGCCGAAGGTCTCGGCCACGGAGGAGGGCAGGCCGACCTCCTTGAAGATTTCCATGCGCGAGCCGGTACCCACCACCGCGACCTCGGGATGGCGCTCGGCGAGGAAGGCGCGCACGGCCGCTTCCCGCACTTGCGGGATTTCCACCACCGCGTGGGTACCGTGCAGCACGAGGCCGGGCATGCCGTGGGCCGGGCCGGACAGGCCGGCGGCGAGGCCCTCAAAATCATAGCCCCGTGCGGCGCGCAGGGAGAGCTTCACACTGTCCTTGCCGCCTGCGCCGTAGACCGCGAAGCCCGCGCTGTCGGGGCCGCGATCTGTCATCACGCAGAGCATGGACGCGAGCATGGCACCCAGCTCGCCCTCGAGCTTCGGGTCCTTGAGGAAAAGTCCGACGATGCCGCACATGGCGTTCGATTTTACTCCATTGCGGGCCGCCGCTGCGGCCTTGTCACAAGGAGTACGCCCGTTCGCCGGGGGCGTCAATCAGAAGGGAATATAATTTTCTCTGGAGGAAAACTTTCGCGATCGCGACGGCGTGGAGGGTTGGCCTCAGTGCCGGTCGCGGCCGTAGACGATGATGGATAGGTAGGTCATGGGCGCCTTGATGAGGTCTTCCGGGCCGTGGGCCGCGCCGGAATCGAACATCAGCGCATCGCCGGGGCGCAGGTGATAGGTGCGGTCCGCGTGGCGGTAGAGCACCTCGCCGGAGAGCATGTAGATGAATTCCACGCCCGCATGGCGGAAGCCGGTGTAGGGCGCCGCCTCCTCCGTGAGGGTGATGAGATAGGGCTCCACCACGATGTCGCCGCCGAGGCCGTGGCCCAGCAGCTCATACTGGTGGCCGACCTTGGTGCCCCGCCGCTCGATGATGACGCCCTGCTGCGCCTTCACGAAAGAGCAGTCGCGCCGCTCCTCGAAGGCGGAGAACAGCGTGGTGAGCGGCACGTTCAGCGCCTTGGAGATGGATTGCAGCGTGGCGAGGGAGGGCGAGATCTGCCCGTTCTCGATCTTCGACAGCATGCCCACCGAGATGCCGGCCGCGCCCGCGAGGTCCGAAACCGTCAGGTCGAGCTCGCGGCGGATGGAGCGCACCTGCACGCCCAGCGCCTCTTCCAGCGTGACAGCCTCGGCCGCGGGGGCGCCCGACCCGGTGGCGTAATCGGCGGCGTCCTGCTCGGCGCTCTTCACCTCGGCGACGCTCTTCATCTTGCGCTCGACCACGCCCATCCCCCGTCGTTCCCGCAGGCCGCCCCGAGCGATGGTGCTGCGTCGGGGCGGTGATTTGCCGGCCATTGTGCCAGCTTCCGCGCAAGAATGCATCGCACCGCTTGCGACTCGTGACGCGGGCGCGGAGCGAAGAAAGGGTGTCGCCGCCAGCCCGCGCAAGCGACCAGCGCCAGTCGCCGGACTATGGCCGCGTCCGGCGAGCCGTTCCGGAAACGCTTGCTCTGCATGGGGTCGCAGCCCAGGCGGATACAGCTTGTCCACAGCCCCCGCATGCCGCTGTGCCGACTTCATGCCGGCTCTGGACACGGCCCGATTTCCTCCCTATACACTCGCCGCTCCGAAGGCGCTGACGCCCCTCCGGACCCGGGCCCCGGCCCGGCGGATGCCCAGGTAGCTCAGTTGGTAGAGCATGCGACTGAAAATCGCAGTGTCGGTGGTTCGATTCCGCCCCTGGGCACCATTTCACGCTCCAATAGCGTCGGATCTGATCCTTTGATCATGAAAAATCAATGACTTAACCCGCATTGCCCGTCCGGCATGGTACGGGACGGTGCGGTTGCATCCGGCGAATGTGGGGGTAGTTTTGGGGGTATCGGCTCCATACCCCCGGCGGCGATACCCCCACCGATGGCGCTCACGGACCTTGCCATTCGTAATCTCAAGCCCAGCGAGAAGCCGTTCAAGGCGTCGGACAGCGGTGGGCTGCATCTCCTTGTCAACCCGAACGGGTCGCGCCTCTGGCGGCTGAAGTACCGCTACGAGGGCAAGGAGAAGCTCCTCGCCTTGGGCGCCTATCCGATCGTCACCCTCGCCAAGGCGCGCCAGAAGCGGGACGAAGCCAAGGCGCAATTGGCGGACGGCATCGATCCCGCCAAATCCCGGCGCGAATCGCGCATTGCGGCGGTGGCGACCTCCGGCAACACGTTCCGCCTTGTCGCCGAGGAGTATCTCGACAAGCTGCGGCGCGAAGGCCGAGCGCCCGCCACTCTGGCGAAGGTCGAATGGCTGCTGTCCTTCGCCTATGGCGATCTCGGCGAGCGTCCGATCTCGGAGATTGCCGCGGCCGAGGTGCTCGCCGTCCTGCGAAAGGTGGAGCAGCGCGGCCGGCGGGAGAGTGCCCGGCGGCTGCGATCGACGGTGGGCTCGGTCTTCCGCTATGCCATCGCCACCGCGCGCGCCGAGAACGATCCGACCTTCGCCCTGCACGCCGCGTTGGTGGCTCCCAAGGTGAAGCACCGCGCAGCGCCTATTGGCACCGCGCAATTCGGCTTGCACGAACCTCGCCGTCACTGCCCACGGCTTCCGCGCCGCCGCCTCAACACTGCTGAATGAAAGCAGCCAGTGGCACGCCGGCGCCATTGAGCGCCAGCTCGCCCACGAGGACGCCGACGCCAACCGCCGCGCCTATGCCCGTGGGGAGCATGGGGAGGAGCGGGGCTGATGATGCAGTGCTGGGCGGACAGGTTGGAGGCGTGGAGGGGGCTGGGGTGGATCGTTGCCCTCTGCCCTCCGCCTCAGCCCCAATCCCCGCCTGCAAAATCGACGAGGTATTCCGAAGTCGGCGCGACCCCCGACAGCAACAGATGCTCTCGCGCCCGTGTCGCCGCGACATAGAGCAGGCGGCGCTCGGTCTCGTAGATATCGTCCAATTCGGCTTCGTCGGCGGCGTCGGCGATGCGCTCATCGAGGGGCAGGATGCCTTCGTCGCAGGCCATCACCACCACGGCACGGAATTCCAGCCCCTTGGCAAGGCTCATGGGCGCGGTCGTGATGCGCTCGGCTCCGGCGAGGCCGGCAAGGGCGTCGCGGGCGCGGGGGACCAGGTCTTCCGTGCGCACGAAGATGCCGATCTCCTGCGGCGCGATGCCCTCGGCGAGCCAGGCGGAGACTGTCTCGCGCACCCGATCGCCTTCGGCTTGAGGCGAGGACAGGCGCGCCACCTCGGGCGCCGGCCCGTCGAAAACGGAGACGATGCCGCGCCGCTCGTCCTCCAGCCCGTCGGCATCGCGTAGCACGCCCGGCAGCAGGCGGTCGGCGGCGCGGCGGATCTGCTGGGAAGTGCGGTAGCAGACCTTCAGGGTATGTGACCGCCCCCGCACGTCCACGCCAAGCCCGGCCCAGGAGAACGGATGCTGGAAGATGCGCTGGCCCACATCGCCAGCGAGGAAGAGGCCGTCCGCTCCCGCCGGGGCGAGGGCGGCGAAGAAGCGCAGTTCCGCGGGCGCGAGGTCCTGCGCCTCGTCGATCACCACATGGTCGAAGGGGCGCGCCGCGCGGGCGGCGAGCGCCTCGGCGAGGGAGGTGAACACCTGCGCCCAGGTCGTATAGCGCTCCGCGCCCAGCGCCGCGCGGACGGCGGCGAACACCGGCCAGAGGCGGGCGCGCTGGTTGGGGCCGAGGCGGCTCTTGCGGCCCATGCGGGGAACGCTGGCATAGGCATCGAGCGAGGCGAGGCCCCAGGCGTCCACCACATGGGTCCATTCGGAGAGCAGGAAGCGCTCCGAGAATCCCTTGAGGCCGGCCTCGGCAGCGGCGGCGTTGAGCCGAGCGCGCAGCACCACGTCCGAGGCGATGCGCGGCCGCACGCCGTGCTCCAGCTGGAACATCTCGCCGGCGATGCCGCGGAACGAGGCGGTGGTGATGCGCGGCACGATTCCACTGGTGTCGGGCGCGAGCACGCGCAGCTTCTGCGCCAGCGCCTCCGCCAGGGGATCGGAGAAGCTCGCCAGCAGCACGCGCGCGGCGGGATTGGCCCGGGCGAGGCGCACGGCGCGGTGCAGGGCGACGATGGTCTTGCCGGTGCCGGCCGAGCCGGCGACGCGGGCGGGGCCGTTGAACCTGCGCTCCACCAGCGCCCTCTGGGAGGGGTGCAGGAAGACGCCCCATTTCTCCCACGGGAAAGCGAGCGCCTGCTCCAGTTCCTCCTGGTTGGCGATGAGGCGGATGCGGCGCAGGGCATCGGGATGGGCGAACGGGTCGGCGGCCGGCGAGGGCGCCGGCGCAAGAAGGCCG
>JAYSCE010000085.1:0-2854 GCA_041915035.1 Xanthobacter sp. | reverse complement strand
CCGGCCTCGGCGGGCAGATGGGCGGCGAGGGCGAAGAAGCCGTCCTCATTCACCGCGCGCACATCAGCCAGCCAATCGGCCGGCACGCCGAGGGAGAGCAGGGTCTCGTCGTCGAGGCCGGCGAAGAGGGCAGGGGAGGGGGCGGGCGCCGGGGAGGGCAAGGGAAGGCCGGGCGCGGCCACCTCCTCCACCCGTTCGCGCACCTCCACGATCTGGATGGCGCCAGTGCGCGGATGCGCCTCGATCCGCCGCCGCTCCGCCCAGGCATAGGCGTCGTCGTGATGGCCCACATAGGCGAGCAGCAGGCTGTCGCCCGTCTTGTGGAGCACGAGGCGGATGTCGCGGTTGACCCGCACCGACCAGAAGTTCGGATCCTTCGATTTGTCGATGCGGTGGAACTTGAGCCCGGGATGCTCCGGATTTGACTGCAGGTCGAACGCCGTCAGCTTCGCCTGCTTCTGCTCCTCATTGGTGAGGCGGGCGAGCGCGGAGATGAAGCTGTCGGCGAGGACGATGGGCATTCAGGTTGCCTTTTGTATTTTATCCAGATGGTCTTTCAGGGTCAGGCCGGTCCTTTCATTTTTCCATAGTTGCGGCCCGCTGGCGTTGCCATCTTTTATGATCCCGGCTGCCCGGCTGGCACTGTCGAAAATGAAATCTTGCTCGAAGCGATAGAGCCGCGAGTCCGTGTCCGGAGCCAGTACACCAATGCCCAACAGGCGGTCGCGGTAGTTCTCGTCCCGCTTCTTTCTCGGTGTGCCCGAACGCATGGCGGTCGAGCCAGCAAATACCTTGAAGGCTCGTCCTTCTAACGGCGTTCCGATCGCCTGCGCGCAGTCCGCCCGGAACACAAACACGGCTTCATCCTCAATAGTCATGACCGGCTTCATTTCTCCCTCACACCCCATAAACCTTCATCACTTCATCCCCATAGTGACTGATCACCTTCACCGCGATCTTCCGCCCCGTCGGCCGGGGGAACGGCCGGGACGTGTCCGAATAGAGCGTCGCCCAGGCTTCGGCGTCGATTTCCGCCTGCAGGGCCGTCTTGAGGCTCTTGTAGGGGTCGTTGGCGCCGAGGAAGTAGGCGTGGCGGACGAAGAAGCTTTCCTCGTTATAGTCGGTGTCGATGAACCAGGCGGCGATGCCCGAGGTGTCGTTGGAGCGGATTTCGCCGGTGTTGGGGTCGAACACGTCCATGCCCTCCACCTTCACGCGGATGTCCGGGCCGCCATCGTCCAGGATTTTCACGTCCGGCTCGCCGAAGACGACGAACATGTTGCCGCGCCCGGTGTTCTTCAGTTCGTCCGACATGTGCATGTCGGGATTGATGCGGGCTTTGAGGATTTTCAGGCTGCCGAGGCTGCCCAACTCCGACGACAGGGCATCGAAATTGAAGGCGCAGGCGATGAGCAGGTCGAAGCGAGCGTCCACCGCCTCGCGGGCGGCGGCGACGATGTCCTGCCGGCCCACCGTGCCGTATTCCGGGCCGATGAGGATGGCGGCGCGGCGCTCGGGGCCGTTCTCGCCCTCGGTGAAGGTGCCGGCGGCGCCGATCCACTGGCCGGGCCAGGGGGTGAGGCTGTCGAAGGTGATGCGATCGCCCTTGGCCTGCTGCTTCACCCCCTCGGCCTTGAGATAATCGATGACGATGGCGGAGAAATCCTGCCCGGCGAGGTCGGCATCGGCGGCGGAACGGCGGCCCTCTTCGGCCTCGATGAGGTCGATCAGCTCCTCCTCGCTCGCCGGCAGCACGCGGTGGGGGGAGAGGCTCTCCACCGTGAAGGGGCCGGCGACGTTAGTCTCCAACGTAAACATACTGTTGGTGCCATCTCACATTCTCGCTCGATGGCCTGAGATCTATTTTTTCGGGGAGCTTCAAGGGAGAACCGTGAAGCCTCAAGTATTCATTTCCATTGTTGAAAATTTCGCGGATTTTGCCGCTGACGTGAAATTTGTAGTCGTCCGAGATCGTCGCGAATCCGGCGTCCAAAACACTGTGGATGTCTTTTCTTAAGAGCAGGCCGTTATTGTATTCATGCAGCCCTCCGCTCGAATATGGACGGATGTGGGCAGCTTCCAATGCGGGCAGTACCTTGGTGTCCGATATTGCGCATTGGAAGGAATAAGCGCCAGCGACCTTGATGCGAAACGCTCCTTGTCCGAGGCGAGGTAAAATCTCAATCGGCGATCCGTAACGAGCTTGTTCGGTCTCTTCAAAACCATCAAATTTGGTGCGCTCACGCTCGAAAAGGATCGTTGATATTGTTCTCTTCTCGATTTCGCGAATCAATCGACTCCCTTCATCGGATTCTGTATTATAAACTTTTCCGGTCACAATGTTGTTTGACCAGTCCAATGGAACGGGAAACCACTCGTGGGGTTCAAAAAACACTGGGTTGGCGAGGACGCGGCATCCAATCAATGTCTGAGGCGTGATCTGCTGATCCGTCCGATAACGCCGGATCACACGCATCATCTCATCGAGAGAATTGTGGCCGTTGGCAATTCCCAGAGAATTCCACGCAAACTGGATTGGGACATTGATACTGCTGACCAACACGCCATATCCGCCAATAACATTCCGGGGGCTTTTGAGGCGAAATACGAACAATTCGCCTTCGTCTACGGCCTTGAAAACCTGCGGGCTCGGCTTCCAAAAATTAATGTCCTCAAGCGGCTGGTTGGCTTTCAGGAAATCAAACCATTCATTATCTGTATTTGCGACATATAAATGAGGCATCGTAGTTCACCGCAACGCTATTGAGCCGCCTGTGCGAGGTTCTGGTACATGTCCCCTTGGAGTGCGCGCTCTCCCTGAGCAAATCGCGCATCCCAGTCGGGCGGTCGTGCG
>JAYSCE010000084.1:0-11623 GCA_041915035.1 Xanthobacter sp. | reverse complement strand
GACGCCGCGCGCGGCGGCGGCCAGCTCCGGCAGGGCGGCAACGGCGCCGGAGAAGCGCGGCACGAAGCCGCGCGGATCGTCGCCCGCGCTGGCCATGCCCCATTTCTCGGGATAGGCGCCGCCCGTGCCGTGGGTGAGGATGGCGCCGAGGACCGATGGCGCGGCCGTGAGCGTTGCGGCCAGCTGTTGGTCGGAACTGTCGCGGCCGGCGAGCGCCGCCTCGGCCGGGGCGCGGGCCTCGGCGGGCAGCAGCTTCACCACGGCGGCGGGATCGAGCCGGTCCGGCTCGGAAAACACCATGTCGAATGCGATGGCCGCCGCGCCGTGGGTCGCGAGCTTCTGCGTCAGCTCGGCCACCGTGGTGCGCGGCCACGGCCATTGGCCCACGCGGGCGAGGGAGGCATCGTCCACGTCCACCACCCGCACCGGCAGGTCGGGGTCATATGGACGGGGGGCGGCGCGCTGGTAAAGGTCGAACAGGCCGTTGCGCAGGTCCACGAGCGGCGCGGGATTGGCTCCCATCACCAGAAGGCCGGCAGCAAGGGGGCCGCCGACGGCGAGCCAATAGAGGCGGGACCACATGCGGCAGGCGATTTCCGTTGCGATGACGGGAGCCTAGCGCGGGCGGGGACAGGGTGAAAGGCGGGGGCAACCCCGGTGCTCGGGCCGGGGTTTGCGATCTAGGGTGTTGTCCGCCGCGCGGGAGTTTTGCGCTGGACCCCGGCTCGGCGCTCCGGCTGCGCCGTCGCTTGTCCGGGGAACGGGGCGCCTCAGTCCCCCGACACCGCGAAACGCAACAGGATCGTGCGCTGGAGGGGGCTGAAATTGTCGTCGGAGATCATGGTGAGAAGAATCTCGCCGGCGGCGCTGCGGGTGACGCCGAGACCTTCCATGTTGTCGATCTCGTATCCCATATCGAAGCGCCCCAGCACCTCGCCGGTGATACGCGCGCCGGGCTTCACCTCGCTCGCGGGGAAGCGGCGGAGCTGCATGCTCACGCCCTCCAGCGGGGTGTAGTGCCGCTCCAGAAGGTAGAAATTCCCGTCCGGCCCGAGCGCCAGGTCGGTGGCGTCGAACGGGCCGCTCTTGGTCACGATGAAGGCGCCGGGGGAGGGGCCGCCGATGACGAAGCCGGGCAGATCGTCGGCCTTCTTCGCCCCTTCTTCCCCGATGGCGATGAGCGCGCCCTTGAGCGGGCCAGAAGGCATGAAAGCCAAGCTTTCGAGGCCGGTGTTGCGCCTCAGCCCCTTGATGGCCGGTGCCGGTACCAGCGTGCCGCGCCTGCCCAGGGGATCCCGCGGGTAGCGCCAGATCTCGTTGATGGTCTCCATCGCCACATACGCTGCATCCGGGGCGAGGGTGACGGATTCCACGTCCTCGCGGTCATTGTCCGCCTGCACCCGCCCCTCGGCATCGAGCAGCGCCGCTGCCTTGACGTCGGCGAGGCCGGTGGGGCGGTCATTCTCGGTGACGAGGCGACCGGAGAGGAAGAGGCCGGCATCGGTGATGGCGACGAAATGCCCGTCCTGCTCCAGCGCGAAGCCGGAGATGCCGCCGAAGCCGGGAAATGGCGAGGTCAGCACCAGCCCGCCAAGGAAGGTCAGCGGCCCGAACTGCGTGAGTTCGTCCCCGCGCTTGAAGGTGGCGACGGGCTGCGCCGTGACCGTGATGGCCACAGGCTCGGGCGGCAGCGCGCCCGGCTTGGAGAAGGCGAGATTGAACAGCAGCGCGCCGCCGAGCACCCCGGCGGCGACAATGCCTGCGGCGCGCAGGCGCCGTCTCAATGCAGGCGGCCTCCGCGCGACGCTCCCCTGCCGCCGCCTCCGGGCGTCTCCTCGAACAGCTCTGCGAGCTTCTCGGTCATCACCCCGCCCAGCTCCTCGGCATCCACGATGGTGACGGCGCGGCGATAATAGCGCGTCACGTCGTGGCCGATGCCGATGGCGATCAGTTCCACCGGCGAGCGGGTCTCGATCTCGGTGATGATGTGCCGCAGGTGGCGTTCCAGATAATTGCCGGCGTTTACCGAGAGGGTGGAATCATCCACCGGCGCGCCATCGGAGATCATCATCAGGATGCGCCGGGCCTCGGTGCGGGCGAGCAGGCGCTTGTGCGCCCAATCCAGCGCCTCGCCGTCGATATTCTCCTTGAGCAGGCCCTCGCGCATCATCAGGCCGAGGTTGCGGCGCGCCCGGCGCCAGGGGGCGTCGGCGGACTTGTAAATGATGTGCCTGAGATCGTTGAGGCGGCCGGGCGCGGCGGGCTTGCCGGCGGCGAGCCAGGCCTCGCGGGACTGGCCGCCCTTCCAGGCGCGCGTGGTGAAGCCCAGCACCTCCACCTTCACGCCGCAGCGCTCCAGCGTGCGGGCGAGGATGTCGGCGCAGGTGGCGGCCACCGTGATGGGCCGGCCGCGCATGGAGCCCGAATTGTCGATGAGCAGCGTCACCACCGTGTCGCGGAAGTCGGTGTCGCGCTCGCGCTTGAAGGAGAGCGCGGCCATGGGGTCCATGATGACGCGTGGCAGTCGCGCGGGATCGAGCACGCCCTCCTCGAGGTCGAACTCCCAGGCGCGGTTCTGCTGCGCCAGCAGCTTGCGCTGAAGCCGGTTGGCGAGGCGCGCCACCACGCCCTGGAGGTTGGCGAGCTGCTTGTCGAGATAGGAGCGGAGTCGCGTCAGCTCCTCCGGATCGCAGAGGTCCTCGGCGGAGGTCTCCTCGTCGAACTTGGTGGTGAAGGCGTGATATTCCGGCCCGCGATTGTCCTGCGTGACGGGCGGACGGGGGGACCACGGCTCGGCCGGCTCCTCGCTGTCGCCCATCTCGGTGCCGTCGGGCACGTCGGCGGGGGGCGCGGCCTCGCTCTGGGCGGCAGAGTCGGGCATTTCCTCTTCGGAAAGCTCGGCCTCCATCTCGGTGGCGCCCTGCTGGCTGTCGTCCTCGCGGCTCTCGCCGTTCTCGCCGCCCTGTTCCTCGGCGCCGCCCTCGTTCTCGGCCTCCTCGGGCTCCTGCTCGGTGTCGAGGCCGCTTTCCTCGCCCATGTCGAGGGAGGCGAGAAGATCGCGGGCGATCTCGCCGAACTTCTTCTGGTTCTCGATGCTGTCGAGGAGCCGCGCGAGGTCGCCCTCCGCCCGTTCCTCGATGAAGGGGCGCCACAGGTCCACCACCCGCCGGGCATCGGGGGGCGGGGCCTCCCCGGTCAGGCGCTCGCGCACCATGAGGGCCACCGCATCGGCGATGGGCGCCTCGGAGCGCTCGGTGATGTCGGCGAAATTGGCGCGGTGGTAGCGATCCTGCAGCATGGCCGCGAGGTTGCGCTTCACGCCCGGCATGCGATTGCCGCCGATGGCTTCCACGCGCGCCTGCTCCACCGCCTCGAACACGCCGCGGGCCACTTCGCCCTGGGGCAGCATCTTGCGGTGGACGCCGGGATCATGACAGGCGCGGCGCAAGGCGAGCGAGTCCGCATGGCCGCGCACGATGGCGGCGTCCTGCAGGGTGAAGCGGCGCGGCGGCTCGGGCAGACGCACCCGGTCCGGCCCCAGTGCGGGACGCTCGGAGGCGAAGGACACCTCGAACTCGGAAACGCCGGCAATGGCCTTGAAGCAGCCGGTGACGGCCCGCTTGAACGGCTCGGACGGCGCTTCCTTGGGGGCCTTGCCGGTGGTGCGGTTGGTGGCCATGGCGCGTGCTTCTTCGGCTCTTGCGTCTTGCGGAAGCCCTTCCCGGGAAGGCGCTTCCTGCGGGGCGACAGGCCGCGCCGGGGCGCAGCCTGTTCAGATGGGGGCGCGGCTGAGCCGCACCCGCTCAGGAGAGCGCGACGTTCACCGTGCTCTCGGCCAGCTCCTGGCCGAAGCAGCGCTGGTAGAACTCCGCCACCAGCGGGCGCTCCAGTTCGTCGCACTTGTTGAGGAAGGTCACGCGCAGGGCGAAGGCGATGTCGCGGAAGATGTCCGCGTTCTCGGCCCAGGTGATGACCGTGCGCGGGCTCATGACGGTGGAGAGATCGCCGTTCATGAACGCCTGCCGGGTGAGGTCGGCGAGGCGGACCATGCGGTTCACCGTGTCGCGGCCTTCCACGTTCTGGAAGTGCTTCGCCTTGGCGAGCACGATGTCCACTTCCTTGTCGTGGGCGAGGTAGTTCAGCGTGGTCACGATGGACCAGCGGTCCATCTGCGCCTGGTTGATCTGCTGGGTGCCGTGATAGAGGCCGGTGGTGTCGCCGAGGCCGATGGTGTTGGCGGTGGCGAACAGCCGGAACGCGCCGTGCGGGCGGATCACGCGGTTCTGGTCGAGCAGGGTCAGCCGGCCGGAGGATTCCAGCACGCGCTGGATCACGAACATCACGTCCGGGCGGCCGGCGTCATATTCGTCGAACACGAGGGCGACGTTGTTCTGGTAGGCCCAGGGCAGGATGCCGTCGCGGAACTCGGTGACCTGCAGGCCGTCCTTCACCACGATCGCATCCTTGCCGATGAGGTCGATGCGCGAGATGTGGCTGTCGAGGTTGATGCGCACGCACGGCCAGTTCAGCCGCGCCGCCACCTGCTCGATGTGCGTGGACTTGCCGGTACCGTGGAAGCCGGTGACCATCACGCGGCGGTTGCGGGCGAAGCCGGCGAGGATGGCGAGGGTGGTCGGCCGATCGAACAGATAGTCCGGGTCCAGCTCGGGCACATGCGGGTCGGCTTCGGAGTAGGCCGGGACCTCCATGTCGATATCGATGCCGAACGTCTGGCGAACCGACACCTTCATGTCCGGCATCGGGGCAGTGGTCTCCAAACCGCTCATAACTCCTCCGTCGGCGCGCCCCGCGCGCCCCTTTTCGTGTTCGTGTCCATTGCGGTGCGGTCCAGGGGGCCGCCTCCGCGTCGCCGGCGATCCTGAGGACCGCTCAGCAGAAACCTGCCTGCTTGAGGCTGTTATAGGCCTGAATGACGCTGCGCAGGCGATCCTCCGAGGAACGATCGCCGCCGTTCGCGTCGGGGTGGTGCAGCTTCACCAGTTCCTTGTAGCGGGCCTTGATCTCGACCGCGCTGGCCGACATGTCGAGGCCCATCACCTCCAGCGCCCGCCGCTCGGCGGTGCGCACGATCTTCCCGTCGGGCTCCGGCCGGTCGGCGTGGAAGGCGCCGCCCATCTCGACGGTGAAGCCGAAGGGGTCGCCCATGCCGTCGGTCGCGTCCGCGCTGGCGCGGCGGCCCCCGGCCCCCTTCATGCCCATCTTCCAAGTGGGCCGATGGCCGGTCAGCGCATCCTTCTGGTAGGCATACACCGCATCGTCGGTCATGCCCGCGAAATAGTTGTAGGACTGGTTGTACTCGCGCACGTGGTCCAGGCAGTAGGACCAGTACTGGCCTTCCTGGTGCCGCCCCTTGGGCGCCTTGTGCGTGCCCTCCGCCGCGCAGCCCGGCCATTGGCAGCCTGTCAGCGACATCCGGCTGCGGGGCCGGTCGTCGGCAGGCTTGACCCGGATGCGGTCGAAGAGAGGGGAGTCGAGTTTCATGGCTGGTCGATTATGTGCGCCGTTCCGCGACGCGGCAAGGAATTGCGGTGCAGCGCGCGGAGAAAGCGCAGTTCCACAGGGGTAGCAGGGGATGCAGTCGGGGCAGTCAGGTCAGGCACGGAGGCGGCTGAGCCGGTCTCATCGTGGCCGAGGGTGGCAGGCCGCGACAAGCCCCATATAATGCCGCCCACGCGGGAGCGCCATAACCGGCCGCCCCGTTTGGTCCCTTCCATTGCACAGAAGCCCTTTCATCATGTCCGAAACGTCTCTTGCCTCCATTCGCCAGACCCTCGAGGCCGGCCTTACCCCCCTCGCCCTCGAGCTTGAGGACGAAAGCCACAAGCATGCGGGCCATGCCGGCGTGATGCACGATCACAAGGGCGCCAACCGCGGCGACGGCGGCATCACCCACCTTCGGGTGCGGGTGGTTTCCCCGAGCTTCACCGGCAAGAGCCGGGTGGAGCGACACCGCATCGTCAACGGCTTGCTTCAGGGGGAGATCGCGCGCGGCCTGCACGCCCTCGCCATCGAGGCCAAGGCGCCGGGCGAATGAGCTTGAACTCGGTAAAGAGGTCGCCCGCGCATGGCTGAGGCCGCGTTGCATCGGGAGGAGGGCGCCCTCGTCCTCTTCTCCGGCGGGCAGGATTCCGCCACCTGCCTCGCCTATGCGCTGGAGCGCTTCGGACGGGTGGAGACCCTCGGCTTCGACTACGGCCAGCGCCACGCGGTGGAGCTGGAACGCCGCCCGGTGCTGCGCGCCGCCTTCCGCGCCCTCAATCCGCTCTGGGCCGCGCGGCTCGGCGACGACCATGTGCTGGACCTGCCCGTGCTCGGCCAGATCTCGGACACGGCGCTGACCCGAGACGTCGCCCTCCACATGGAAACGAACGGCCTGCCGAACACCTTCGTGCCCGGCCGCAACCTTGTTTTCCTGACCTTCGCCGCCGCCCTCGCCTACCGCCGGGGGCTCCGGCACATCGTCGGCGGCATGTGCGAGACGGACTTCTCCGGATATCCCGACTGCCGGGACGACACCATCAAGGCCATGCAGGTGGCGCTGAACCTCGGCATGGAGAAGCGCTTCGTCCTCCACACGCCGCTCATGTGGATCGACAAGGCCGAGACTTGGCGCCTGGCGGAGCATCTAGGCGGTCGGCCGTTGGTGGATCTCATCGTCGAGGAGACACACACCTGCTATCTCGGCGATCGCGGCCACCGCCACCCCTGGGGCTATGGCTGCGGCGAGTGCCCCGCCTGCAGGTTGCGGGCGGACGGATTTGCACGCTACAGCGCCGGCTGAATCGCCCCTAAATGGCCGCCGAGCCTTGGAAAACGCAGGAAAACAAGCGCGACCGCCACCAAATAGCCGCCGCTTTGCGTTAGATTTGCAACACGTACCAGAACCGAATCGGAAGTTTCCATGGCCGAACCCGTGCCCGCCGCGTCGCCCGACGACTACGGCGCCCAGTCCATCCAGGTGCTCAAGGGCCTTGATGCGGTCCGCAAGCGTCCCGGCATGTACATCGGTGACACGGACGACGGCTCGGGCCTGCACCACATGGTCTACGAGGTGGTCGACAACGCCATCGACGAGGCCTTGGCCGGCTGGGCGAAAGAAGTCACCGTCACGCTGGAGGCCGATGGCTCGGTGACCGTCACCGACGACGGTCGCGGCATTCCCACCGACCTCCATCCGGAGGAGGGGGTCTCCGCCGCCGAGGTCATCATGACCCAGCTGCATGCGGGCGGTAAGTTCAACCAGAATTCCTACAAGGTCTCCGGCGGCCTGCACGGCGTGGGCGTCTCGGTGGTGAACGCGTTGTCCACGACGCTGGACCTCACCATCTGGCGCGACGGCAAGGAGCACTACATGCGCTTCCGCCACGGCGACGCGGAAGCGCCGCTGAAGGTGGTGGGCCCCGCACCGGCGGGCAAGCGCGGCACCAAGGTGACCTTCCTGCCGAGCCCCGAGACCTTCACCCGCATCGAGTTCGACTACGCCACGCTGGAGCATCGCCTGCGCGAGCTGGCCTTCCTCAACTCGGGCGTGCTCATCGTGCTCACCGATGCGCGCGGCGCCGAGCCGAAGCGCGAGGAGCTGCACTACGAGGGCGGCGTCGAGGCGTTCGTGAAGTATCTCGACCGCAACAAGACCGCGCTCATCGCCAAGCCCGTGGTGATCCGCGCCGAGAAGGACGGCATCACGGTGGAGGCCGCGCTCTCGTGGAACGACGGCTACCACGAGAACGTCCTCTGCTTCACCAACAACATCCCCCAGCGCGACCGCGGCACCCACTTCACGGGTTTCGCCGCCGCGCTGACCCGGCAGGTGCTGGGCTATGCCAACACCTCCGGCATCTCCAAGAAGGAGAAGGTGGACCCCACCGGCGAGGATTGCCGCGAGGGCCTGACCGCCGTACTCTCGGTGAAGGTGCCGGACCCGAAATTCTCCTCCCAGACCAAGGACAAGCTCGTGTCCTCCGAGGTCCGCCCGGTGGTGGAGAACCTGGTCGGCGAGGCGCTCGCCAACTGGTTCGAGGAGAACCCGGCCGAGGCGAAGAACGTGATCGGCAAGGTGGTGGAGGCCGCCGCCGCCCGCGAGGCCGCCCGCAAGGCGCGCGACCTTACCCGTCGCAAGAGCCCGCTGGACGTGGCCTCGCTCCCCGGCAAGCTCGCCGACTGCCAGGAGAAGGACCCGGCCAAGTCCGAGATATTCATCGTCGAGGGTGACTCGGCCGGCGGCTCCGCCAAGCAGGGCCGCGACCGCGCCTTCCAGGCCGTGCTGCCGCTGCGTGGCAAGATCCTCAACGTGGAGCGCGCGCGCTTCGACAAGATGCTGTCGTCCGAGCAGATCGGCACGCTCATCACCGCGCTCGGCACCGGCATCGGTCGGGACGATTTCGACATCGCCAAGCTGCGCTACCACAAGATCATCATCATGACGGACGCCGACGTGGACGGCGCCCATATTCGCACCCTGCTGCTCACCTTCTTCTTCCGGCAGATGCCGGAAATCGTGGACGCCGGGCACCTCTTCATCGCCCAGCCGCCGCTCTACAAGGTGGCGCGCGGCAAGTCCGAGACCTACCTCAAGGACGAGAAGGCGCTGGAGGACTACCTCATCACCACTGGCCTTGAGGAAGCCTCGCTCCATCTCGCCTCTGGCGAGGTGCGCACGGGCGCCGACCTTGCCCATGTGGTGGACGTGGCGCGCCAGCTGCGCAGCGCCCTCGCCGCGCTTCATCCCCGCTACAACCGCGCGGTGGCCGAGCAGGCGGCGCTGGCCGGCGCCTTCGCCCCCGCCGCGCTGGAGGACGAGGCCACCGGCACCGCCGCGGCCGCCGAGGTGGCCCGTCGCCTCGATGCGCTGGCGGACGAGACCGAGCGCGGCTGGACCGGCCTCTGCGACGAGACCGGCTACGCCTTCTCCCGCACCGTGCGCGGCGTCGCCGAGGTGGCGCGGCTCGACCACGCCTTCATCGTCTCCCCCGAGGCGCGCCGGCTCGACACCCTCGCCCGTGACCTCGACGGCGTGTTCGCCGCGGCGGCGACCCTGAAGCGCCGCAGCGATGAGCAGGTGCTGTTCGGTGCCGTGGACCTGTTCGACGCCGTCACCGATTCCGGCCGCAAGGGCCTCTCGCTCCAGCGCTACAAAGGCCTCGGCGAGATGAATCCGGAGCAGCTGTGGGAGACGACGCTGGACATCAACGCCCGCTCGCTCCTCCAGGTGCGCGTAAAGGAAGTCGACGCCGCCGACGACCTCTTCAACCGCCTGATGGGCGACACGGTGGAGCCCCGCCGCGAGTTCATCCAGGAGAACGCGCTGCGCGCCAGCGTCGACGTGTGAGGAGACGCGGCCGGGCGCCGCGTCACTCTTTCGATTTCTGAGGGAAACACCAGCCGGCCTGTAAGCCGGGTTCTGTACGGCGGGCTTGCACCCGCGTGGCGACCATTCCTCTGGGACGCCGGTTGCCCGGCGCCTCTAGCAGTCAACCCGGACGGCGCCCCGTAGACAGGGGTGGTTGCCCGTGCCGTCCCTATTCGACTTTGCTCCCGGTGGGGTTTGCCGTGCCGCTCCCGTTGCCGGTCGCGCGGTGGGCTCTTACCCCACCGTTTCACCCTGGCCCATGCACGCATGGGTGGTTTGATTTCTGTGGCACTTTCCCTGGGGTCGCCCCCGCCGGACGTTATCCGGCACCGTGTCTGCGTGGAGCCCGGACTTTCCTCGACACCGAAATGCCGCGGCCGCCCGGCCGGCTGGTGCGGGGAGGAATGGGGGTTTCGGGCGGGGGCGTCAAGGGGCGTGAGCCGGCGAAGGGCCCTCACCCCACCAGCTCGAACCACTCGTCCTCGGTAATCACTTTCACCCCCAGCGCCTGCGCCTTTTCAAGTTTGGAGCCCGCGCCTGGCCCGGCCACCACGAGATCGGTCTTGGCGGAAACGGAGCCGGCCACCTTCGCGCCCAGACGCTCCGCCATCGCCTTGGCCTCGTCGCGGGTCATCTTCTCCAGCGAGCCGGTGAAGACCACGGTCTTGCCGGCCACCGGGCTTTCGGCGGCGATGCGCTCCATAGGAGATGGCGTCACTTCCGCCAGCAGCGCCGCGACCACCTCGCGGTTGCGCGGCTCGTGGAAGAATTCGATGACCGCTTCCGCCACCACGTCGCCCACACCGTCGATGGCCAGCATCTCCTGCCAGGCCTCATTGCCCTTGGGGTGTTCCTCGCCGGGAATGACGGCGGCCAGCGCGCCGGCCTCCAGCGCTTCCACCGTGCCGTAATGGCGCATGAGGCGCTTGGCGTTGGTTTCGCCCACGTGGCGGATGCCCAGGGCGAAGACGAAGCGGTCCACCGCCACGTTGCGGCGGGACTGGATGGCGGCGAACAGATTGGCGGTGGAGGTCTTGCCCCAGCCCTCACGGTTCTCCAGCCGCTGGAGCGAGCGGGCGTTGCGGGCTTCCAGCGTGAAGATGTCGGCGGGAGAGGCGATGAGCCCCCAGTCGTAGAAGGCGCGCACCTGCTTTTCGCCCAGCCCCTCGATGTCGAAGGCGTTGCGGGATACGAAGTGGCGAAGCCGCTCCACCATCTGCGCCGGGCAGATGAGGCCGCCGGTGCAGCGACGCACCGCATCCACCTTGCCGGACTTGGTGTCCACCTCGCGCACGGCGTGGGAGCCGCAGGCGGGGCATAGGGTGGGGAACTCATACGGCTTCGACCCAGCCGGGCGCTTCTCCTCGATCACCCGCACGACCTGCGGGATTACGTCCCCGGCGCGCTGGACCACCACCGTGTCGCCGACACGGATGTCCTTGCGTTGGATCTCGTCCTCGTTGTGGAGGGTGGCGTTGGCCACCACCACGCCACCCACCGTCACCGGCGTCAGCTTGGCGACGGGGGTGAGGGCGCCGGTGCGGCCCACCTGGATGTCGATGGCCTCCAGCACGGTGGTCGCCTGCTCGGCCGGGAATTTGTGGGCGATGGCCCAGCGCGGCGAGCGCGAGACGAAGCCGAGGCGGCGCTGCAGGTCGAGCCGGTCCACCTTGTAGACCACGCCGTCGATGTCATAGGGCAGGCTCGCCCGCTGCGCCTCGATGGAGCGGTAATGGGCGATCAGCTCCGCCGCGCTGGTCACGCGCACCATGAGCGGATTGGTGGAGAATCCCCAGCGGGCGAAGGCCTCGACCATGCCGTGCTGGGTCTCGGCCGGCAGCGGTGTCGCCTCGCCCCAGGCATAGGCGAAGAACTTCAGCGGCCGGGACGCGGTGATGGCGGGATCGAGCTGGCGGAGCGAGCCGGCGGCGGCGTTGCGCGGATTGGCGAACACCTTCTCCTCTGCTGACGCCTGCCGGGCATTCAGGGCCTCGAAATCGGCCTTCGCCATGTAGATCTCGCCGCGCACGTCGATGACGTCGGGCACGTCGGCGCCATGGAGCCGGTTGGGGATGTCGTCGATGGTCCGTACATTGGCGGTGACGTCCTCGCCCTCCGACCCGTCGCCGCGGGTGGCGGCGACGTCGAGGCGCCCCTCCACGTAGCGGAGCGAGCAGGACAGCCCATCGATCTTCGGCTCGGAGGTGAAGGCCACTTCGTCATCTGCCCCAAGCCCGAGGAAGCGCTTCACCC
>JAYSCE010000083.1:0-11752 GCA_041915035.1 Xanthobacter sp. | reverse complement strand
GGCGAGATGCTGGATGGCGAGGGCGGCTACACCGTGTGGGGCCGCATCATGCGGGCGGAGGACTCGCTGGCGCGCGGCGCCCTGCCCATCGGCCTCGCCCACAAGGTGCGCCTCACCCGCCCCATCGCCCGCGGCGAGGTGGTCGGCTGGGCAGACGTGGAAATCGCCGACAGCGATACCGTGCGCCTGCGCCGCGAGATGGAACGCGCGTTCGCAGCCCCCGCCACGCGCCACGCGGCGGCCTGAGCGGGAGACATACCGCCCCCGGCGCGGCGCGAGGCCGCACCGGTTTGGCCCGCCTGCGGCGAATGGGAATATTGATCCAGATCAAATGTCCGGCGAAGGATTGTCAGGTTCCGCATTGCGGGACGAGCCTCGACCCATGTGACCGGATCCTGCCCCATGCGAACCGCCACGCGCGCCGTGCTTCATGTTCCCGTCTTCGGCTGGCTTCTGCGCGACGCCATCTACGGGCTGCCCGATGCGAAGTATTTCTTCATGGCGAACCTCGTATTCGCCTTCGGGTATCTGACCTATTTCTTCGGCTACGCCTTCATCATCATCTATGCGCTGACGGCGACTGCGCTGGCGATGACCGCGCTCATCGTCCTCACCGCCTCCGATATGCTGGCCACGATGGCGAAGCGCAAGGCGGCGCGGCTCGCCCGCGGCAAGTGAGAGGACAGGCGACAAGCAAGAGGACCGGCGCCGGCCCTCAGGTCCCCGCCCAGCGCCAGCGCATGTAGTCTACGGCGAAGGGAGCCATGGCGGGGGTGAGGTCGGCTTCGCTGCGCACCACCGCCACGTCGGCGAGTTCCGGGTTCGCTTCCGCGGCGATGAAGGCGCGGATGCGCGCGGCAAGCACCTCGGCGGGCGCATCGAACACCAGGCGCCCGAGGAGCGCGACGCGCGGTCCATCAAACAGGCCGGTGAAACCGCCATCCCGAAGGATGTCGGCGGGCAGGAGCCCGGTCTCCTCAGTCAGTTCGCGCAGCATGGAAGCGTGGAGATCCACGCGGCCGTCCGGCGTGATGTCGGACGGATCGGGCGTGCCACCGGGAAAATAGATGCGGCCGGCGGACGCCGTCTGCGGCCCCATGACGCCCAGCACGAAGCCGCCGTCGGAGCCTTCGATGGCGCCAAGCGCGAAGGCGTTGACCATGCCCTCGTCCTTCCAGCCTTCATCGCGCCAGAAGGTAAAGGCCGCGAAATCCGTCTGCCGGAAGGCGCCGGAAAGCACGCCGTCCGAAAATCGGTGGCGGGCGAGGAGAAGGATCGGCCCGTTCCACAGATGTGGATTCTCGGCCGCCCGGCGGGCGAAATGCGCCTCGATGTCGCCCCGGCGCGGCGCCATCTCGGTCCCGCCGCCCGGCACAACGCCACTAGCGCGCCTTTGGACGGGCGCAAGGCGCCGGTCCACGGTCCAGTCCTGACCCCAGCCACCGCTCACGCGGCGGCATCCTTCAGGGTCGGGTAGTCGATGTAGCCCTTGGCGCCGCCGCCATAGAGCGTGTCGCGGTCCAGCTCGTTGAGCGGCGCATCGCGGCGCAGGCGCTCCACCAGGTCGGGATTGGCGATGAACGGCTTGCCGAAGGCCACGAGGTCGGCCTTGCCTTCGCTCAGCACGGCGTTGGCCAGGGCGAGGTCGTAGCCATTGTTCACCATCCAGGCGCCGCTGTAGCGCTTGCGCAGCTCCTCAAACGAGAAGTCCGGCGCGACATCGCGCGGGCCGCCGGTGGCGCCCTCCACGACGTGGATATAGACCGGGT
The DNA here is from genome assembly GCA_041915035.1 of Xanthobacter sp. GTDB lineage: Bacteria > Pseudomonadota > Alphaproteobacteria > Rhizobiales > Xanthobacteraceae > Xanthobacter. The sequence continues at coordinate 9,983 of JAYSCE010000083.1, read as the reverse complement.
GGCGCTTCTCCAGCTCGTCGATGACGTAATTGAAGAGCGCCTGGGGGTTGCTCTCCGATACGCCGTTGGCCGGCGATACTGGGGACAGGCGCAGACCCGTCCGGGCGGCGCCGATCTCGGCGATGATGGCGTCCATTACCTCCAGCAGGAAGCGGGCGCGGTTCTCGATGGAGCCGCCATAGGCGTCCGTGCGCTGGTTGGCACCGTCCTTCAGGAACTGGTCAATGAGATAGCCGTTGGCGCCGTGGACCTCCACCCCGTCGAAGCCAGCCTTGATGGCGTTGGCGGCGGCGCGGCGATAGTCCGCGATGAGGCCGGGGATCTCGGACAGCTCCAGCGCGCGCGGCGCGGAGGTCTCGGCGAAGCCGTTGTTCACGAAGGTCTTGGTGGCCGCGGTGAGCGCGGAAGGCGCCACCGGTGCGCCGGCGTTCGGCTGCAGCGAGGTGTGGGAGACGCGGCCCACGTGCCAGAGCTGAATGAAGATGCGGCCGCCCTTGGCGTGGACGGCGTCCGTGACCTTCTTCCAGCCCTCGACCTGGGCCTCGGTATAGATGCCGGGCGTGTCCTGATAGCCCTGGCCCTGCTGCGAAATCTGCGAGGCCTCGGTGATGAGGAGGCCGGCGTCGGCGCGCATGGCGTAATATTGCGGGGCAAGGTCGCTGGGGACGAAGCCGGCGGCGGCGCGGTTTCGCGTCAGGGGCGCCATGACGATGCGGTTGGGAAGCGTCAGATCGCCGAGGCGAAAGGTGTCGAACAAGGAGGTCGCGCTCATGAAGGGTGTCCTCTGGCTTGGGGCCGGGAGTGCTGCGATGCGGCAGACATAGGCGTGATCGTGCCACTGCCAAGCCCGGGCGTCGGCGAAAGCAGGCTCAAATACGGCCTTCGAGCGTGAGTAGTTTCAATGTCACCTATTGGTGACACTCAATGATGGCGCCCTACCCATTGGCATACTTCAAATATGCAGCACGCCCTCGGCGATCACCACCGCGCCGCCACCGATGGTGGCGCCGGTGACCTGCCCGGCCTTCACCGTGAAGCCGAGATCGACCCGGCTCGGCCGGCCCATCTCGAACCCCTGGTCGATCCGCACCTTGTGATGACCATCGACACGGTTTTCGGCGTCCAGCAGCACCCAGGGGAAGGCGGCGGCGGCGGAGCCGGTGGCCGGATCCTCCTCCGTGCCGAGGCCCGGGGAGAACATGCGGGCGCGGAAGTCCGCGTCGCCTTCCTCATCCAGCGTGTAGAGATAAAGCGCCTCGCCGAAGCCGCCGAGGGAGGCGATGAAGGCCGCCTCGTCCGGCCGCGCGCGGGCAAGCGCCGTCAGGTCGGCCAGCGGCACGAACAGGAAGGGCACGCCGGCATTGGCGACGATGGGGCGGTGGGCGTCGAAGCCGATGTCCCCCTCGTCGAGGTTGAGCGCCTCGGCGCAGGCGGCGCGGGAGATGTTCACCTCCTCGATCTCGCCCTTTCGCGGCGCGGTGAACACCGCCGATCCCTTGCGCGCGCCGGCCGCCGTAGCGCCCTGTGTCGTCACCTCGCAGGTGATGGTGCCGATGGTCTCCTCGATGCGCAGAGTGCCCGTGGCGAGCTTGTCCTCCAGCGCCAGGAGCACGGCGGCGCCGACCGTGGGGTGGCCGGCGAACGGCATCTCGTGGGCGACAGTGAAGATGCGGATGCGGGCGCGGTTCGCCTTGCTCTTCGGCGGCAGCACGAACACCGTCTCGGAGACGTTGAACTCCCGCGCGATCTGCTGCATGGCCGCGTCGTCGAGCCCCTGGGCATCGAGCACCACGGCGAGCGGATTGCCGCCGAAGGGGCGGGTGGTGAACACGTCCAGGGTCACGTACCGGCGCGGCATCTCAGCTCTCGAACGCTACAAGAGCACCCGCGCCCCCACGCCGGCCTCTCTACTCTCTGCCACAATTTAGCCTCAGATCGGCGAGGCCGGGAAGAGCCGGGAGGGGGTCACGAACTCCTCCTGCGCTTCCACCAGCAGCAATTCCCGAGACTGTGCTTTTTCGGTCCGCGACAGCACCCCGTAAATGGAGGATGCGGCAAGGGAAACCGCCTGCGCAGTGGAGCCCGTGCGCAGCACGTGGAAGAAGAACAGCGCGGCGATCGCATCTCCCGCGCCGTTGAGCGAGAGGGCGAGGCGCGGCGTGCGCACGAGGAAGCGCCCGTCCGGCCCGGAGGCGAGCAGGTCGATGGAATCGGGTGGCGTCTCTCCCACATGCAGGCTGGTGACGAGGATCACCTTCGGTCCCAGCGCATGCAGCGCGTCGCAGGCGGCGATGGCCTCCGGGAGCGTCGCGCAGGTGCGGCCGGTGAGCAACTCCAGCTCGAACTGGTTGGGGGTGATGACATCGGCGGCGGGCACCGCTTGCTCGCGCATGAATTCCGGGATGCCCGGCCGCACGAAGATGCCGCGGCCCACGTCGCCGATCACCGGATCACAGCAATAGGCGGCATTGCGGTTGGCCGCGCGCACCCGCGCCACCGCATCAAGAATGGCGGCGCCGATATCGGCCGAGCCCATGTAGCCGGACAGCACGCCGTCGCAACGCGACAGCACGCCGCGCTCGGCGATGCCCTCCACCAGATCGCCGATCACCGAGGCCTCGAACACCTGCCCGCGCCACGCGCCGTAGCCGGTGTGGTTGGAAAACTGCACCGTGTTGATGGGCCATACCTCCACGCCCAGCCGCTGCAGCGGGAACACGGCGGACGCATTGCCCACATGGCCGTAGGCGACGTGCGACTGGATGGAGAGGATGTTCATGGGGCGGTTCCGGGCAGCGCTGGAACAGCCGGTTAACCCGATGCAGCGGCCGCCGACAAATGGAATCTGTTGATGCACCCCCGCGGCGACGCTGATGTTTCCCCACGCAACAGCAAGTGACCGGAACCGGACCTTTCGGCCACTGGAAATGCGCAGCGCACAGGACTAAGCCGGGGCGCCGCCGTCCGATGGCGACGCTTTGTGCCGGTGACGCCTTGCCCTCGACCCGACCGCCGCTCCGTCCCCTCCTCGCCGCGCTGGCGCTCGCTGCGCTGGCAGTGCCCGCTTACGCCGCCGGCCCCGCCTGCTATCCGCCCCAGGCGCTGGCGGCGAAGCCCGGGGAGGAGATCGTGCGGCCGCACACCGGCGGACCGGGTCAATTGCCGGACATCTCGGTGCCCACGGCGGCGCCCGTGCCGGCCGCCCTGCGCGGCTCCATCCGCCGGGTAGACCTGCCGCCGGGCGTGAAGATGGTGGCCCTCACCTTCGACCTGTGCGAGGCCTCCAGCGAAACCTCGGGCTATGACGGCGCCATCGTCGACTATCTGCGCGCCGAGGGCGTCGCCGCGACCTTCTTTGCCGGCGGCAAGTGGATGGTGAGCCATCCCGAGCGCGGCGGACAGCTCACGGCCGATCCCGGCTTCGAGATGGGCAACCACACCTGGTCCCACGCCAATCTCACCGTTAAGACCGGCGAAGCCATGCGCCGGCAGGTGGACGACGCCGACATCGGCCTCGCCCTCGGCCGCAGGCAGGCGGAGGCCAAGGGCTGCATGCTGCCGAAGCCGCAGGCCATCAGCCTGTTCCGCTTTCCTTACGGCTCGTGCAGCGCCGAATCCCTGAACTATGTGAACGACACCGGTCACCTCGCCATCCAGTGGGACGTGGATTCCGGCGACCCCGCCTTCATTGGCGCCAAGGGCATGGCCGACGACATGCTCCGCGGCATCAAGCCCGGCTCCATCGTGCTGATGCACGCCAACGGGCGCGGCAAGCACACGGCCGAGGCGCTGAAGATCCTCATCCCGGCGCTCCGGGCCAAAGGCTACCGTTTCGCCACCGTGGGCGAACTGCTCGCCGCCGGCACGCCGGTGATCGCCCAGACCTGCTATTCCCTCAAGCCCGGCGACACCCGCATCTATGACGAGGCCGCGCGGACCGGAAAACGCATCCTGCCGGTGCAGTAGCGCGCGAACACTTTCAACTAGCTTCAGCCTGCGAGCGGCGGCCAGGCCGCCGCACTGGTGCCATTCTCGACACGGTTGGCGCCTGCACGCTTGGCGCGGTAGAGCGCCGCGTCCGCAAGGTTCAGCAGGGTTGGGCTGTCGTGTTCCCCGACACCGATGGCGGTGAGAACTCCGAAGCTTGCCGTGACCCTGCAACTGGCGCGGGACGCCTGATGCACGATGTCGAGCCCCTCGATCGCCCGGCGCACCTCTTCCGCCCGCGCCATGGCCGTTCTCTCCGCCGTCTCGGGAAGGATGCAGGCGAACTCCTCCCCACCATAACGGGCGGCCAGCGCCGGCTCGGGCATCGCCGCCGCGAGGACCGACGCCACGCGCCGCAGGCATTCGTCGCCCGCCGGATGGCCATAAAGATCGTTGAAGGCCTTGAAGGAATCGAGATCGAGCAGGATCAGCGACAACGGTTGCCCGGAGGCGGCATGGCGGGCGACCTCGCTGGCCAGCACCGTATCGAAACGCCGTCGGTTGGCGAGTCCCGTCAGGCCATCGGTGTTGCTGAGACGCAGGATGCGCTCGTTCAGGCTCCTCAGCTCGGCCTCGGCAGCCTTGCGCGCGGTGATGTCGCGCACGATGGAGCAATTATAACGGACGCCCTCATATTCAACGAAGTTGACCGTGACCTCGATGGGAACGTCCCGGCCGTTCTTCGCGCGGTTGACGGTCTCGATCTTGAAGGACCCCTTCTCCCCGATCTCCCGCCAATGGTCGCGCCACCTCTGCGGATCGAAGAGGGGGTCGACGTCCCACACCCGCATGCGAGACAGTTCCTCGCTCGTATATCCAAGAAGTCGCGTCGCGGCCGGATTGGTGAAGACGTAGCGCGCATCTTCATCCAGCCAGATGATCATGTCGGTGATGCGCCCCACCGTATATTGCGTGAGAAGCGAACGATGCCGGTTCTGCGCGGCAAGCCTCACGTCTTCGATGGAGATCAGGAACTCCGGCGAAGGGGTGGGCACGGACCGGATGGTCACGTTCGCCTCGCGCAGCGTACCGTCCGCGCAGCGGTAGGCGGCCGCGAACACGGCCCCGTAAGGCTGCGCTGGGCTGCCCAGATAATGGCGCGTCAGGCGACTGCCTTCCGGACACAGGAAGTCGTCGATGGGTCGTCCAGGCCGTGCCGCGCCATGAATGCCGGCCAATGCGGACCAGCCATGGTCGAGATGGCGCACCATTGCGGCAGCATCGACGGTCAATTGCGCTGATGACGCGGCCTGAAAGTCGGAAATTCGCATCGACACCATGTCCGCCATTTGCGCGTTGACTACAGGGAAAGCGATACCGTGTCTCAACGGATGTCGCAGGTGCCGCGCGGGGGCCATTGCCTTCACCCATTGAGCCCCCGCGCCGACGGGGCCAAGATCGCACCTCCGTCCCATCGTCGCCCGGAGCCCCTCGCTTGACCACCCCCGACACCGACGCCCGCCGCTCCGCACCCGCGACGCTCAAGAACCGCGGCCCCATCGGCGACCTGCTGATGCCGCTTTTGCCCCGCTCCGGCACCGTGCTGGAAATCGCCAGCGGCACCGGCGAGCATGTGGTTCATTTCGCCCGGCGGGCGCCGCATCTCGTCTTCCAGCCGTCCGATCCCTCCCCCTTCGCCCGCGCCTCCATCGCCGCCTGGACTGCCGCCGAGGGCCTTTCCAACGTGCGCGAGCCCCTCGCCCTCGATGCGGCGGGCGAGGACTGGCCGGTGGGAAAGGTGGACGCCATCGTCTGCATCAACATGATCCACATCAGCCCGTGGGAGGCGACCGTGGGCCTGATGCGCGGCGCCGGCGCCCGCCTGCCGGCGGACGGCATCCTCTTCACCTACGGCGCCTATCTGCGCGACGAGGTGGAGACGGCACCCAGCAACATTGCCTTCGATGCGGACCTCAGGCGGCAGGACCCGCGCTTCGGCCTCAGGCACCTCGCCGAGGTTTCGGCGGAGGCCGCGAAGCACGGCCTCGCTCTGGCTCGGGTGGAGGGGATGCCGGCGAACAATCTTTCGCTGGTGTTCCGCAAGGTCGCGACTGTTTCGCCGCGCGGTGTCCCTGTGCCATAGTCGGTGCCGGCGCTTGCCAGAGGCCGGGCCTGATTCTCCGGCCTTTATCCCCGTGGAGGGCTTCCCGAGCGGAGGCGTTGCCGGGGTCCTTCAGCGTTCGAGGACAAACTCGCTCGGGGAGAACCATGGCGCGCGTCGTCGATCCGTTCATCAAGCTTTCCTCGCCCCGCATCTTCCTGGTGCGGATGCTGGTGTTTCTGGCCCTGTGCGCGGCACTGGCGGCGGTGCTGCACCGGCAGATCGTTTCCGCCTTCCTCAACAACCCCGGGCTCAACGGCGTCATCTTCGGCGTGCTGGCGGTGGGCATCATCCTGTCCATCAGGCAGGTGTCGCGCCTGTTTCCGGAGGTGGACTGGGTGAATTCCTTCCGCCTCGCCGACCCCGGCCTTGCGGTGTCGCGCCCGCCGACGCTGCTGGCGCCCATGGCCGCGCTTCTGGGCGAGAGGCTGGGCCGGATGGCCATCTCGCAGGCCACCATGCGCTCCATCCTCGATTCCATCGGCACCCGCCTCGACGAGAGCCGGGACATGGGGCGCTACCTCACCGGCCTGCTTGTGTTCCTCGGCCTGCTCGGCACCTTCTGGGGCCTCCTGGAGACCGTCTCCTCCATCGGCGCGGTCATTGGCGCGCTGCAGGTGGGGCCGGATGTGGGCTCCATCTTCGAGGACATGAAGAGCGGCCTTGCCGCCCCCCTCGGCGGCATGGGCACGGCCTTCTCCTCCTCGCTGTTCGGCCTGTCCGGCTCGCTGGTGCTGGGCTTTCTCGACCTTCAGGCCGGGCAGGCGCAGAACCGCTTCTATACGGACCTTGAGGACTGGCTCTCCACCACGGTACGTGACCTTGACGACGGGCTGCGCGACCGCGCGCTCGCCGCCGATCGCGAGGCCGCCCCCCGCGCGCCGGCCGCCCCGGCGCAGATCGCCCCTGCGGCACCGCTGGCGCTGCCCCCGCCGGTGCTGGACCTCGATCCTTTGGTCTCGGCCATGGGGCGGCTGGAGAAGACCATGACGGAGGCCGGCTCCCAGCGCGTGACCTCGGCACTGGCCCAGCTTGCCGAGAGCCTTCAGGGCCTCGTCACCCACATGCGCTCGGAACAGGCGCTGCTGAAGCAGATGATCGAGCAGCAGCAGGCGCAGCAGGAGCAGATGCGGCGTCTTCTGGCGCGGGTCGAGGACGACGCCGGTCCGCGGCGCAACTGAGCGGAGGCAGAACCCATGGCCCTCGGCCGGCGCGGGCGCGACCGCCACATCGACTACTGGCCCGGCTTCGTGGACGCCCTGTCCACGCTGCTCCTCGTCTTCACCTTCCTGTTGTCGGTGTTCATCCTCACCCAGTTCTTCCTGACGCAGGAGATGGCGGGCAAGGACGACGTGATGCAGCGCCTTCAGGCGCAGATCCGCCAGTTGACCGACCTCCTCTCCCTGGAGCGGGCCAACATCCAGTCCTCCGAGAGCGAGCTTGCCTCCGTGCGCGCCTCGCTGGAGGCCAGCGAAAGCGAGCGCGACAAGCTGCGCGGGCAGGCCGTGACCGTCCCCGCGCCCTCCGACACCGGCCGCGCCAACGCCTTGTCCCGCGAACTCGACAGCCAGAAGGACCTCGCCGCCCGCGCCGCCGCTCAGATCGAGCTTCTGAACCAGCAGATCGCGGCCCTGCGCCGGCAGATGGCGGCGCTGGAGGAGGCGCTCAACATCTCCGAGAAGCGCGATCAGGAGAGCCAGGCGAAGATCACCGACCTCGGCCGCCGGCTCAACGTGGCGCTGGCGCAGCGGGTGCAGGAATTGACCCGGTTCCGCTCGGAATTCTTCGGCCGCCTGCGCGACATCCTCGGCAACCGGCCCGACATCCGCGTGGTGGGCGACCGCTTCGTGTTCCAGTCGGAAGTGTTCTTCGATGCCGGCTCGGCGGTAATGAAGCCGGAGGCCATCGCCTCCCTCGACAAGCTGGCGGGGGCCATCCTCGACCTTGAGAAGCAGATCCCGCCGGACATCTCCTGGGCCCTGCGCATCGACGGCCACACCGACAACCGGCCGATCTCCACCGCCCAGTTCCCCTCCAACTGGGAACTCTCGGCGGCGCGCGCCATCGCGGTGGTGCAATATCTCATCGCCAAGGGGGTCAGCCCCAGCCACCTCATCGCCGCCGGCTTCGGCGAATACCAGCCCCTCGACACCGGCACCTCCGACGAAGCCCGCGCCCGCAACCGGCGTATCGAGCTGAAGCTGACGGAAAGGTAGGGCTTTTCTTGCCACCGTCATGGCCGGGCTTGTCCCGGCCATCCAAAGGGCGCGGCCGCGAACACCTTCAGGCATCGTCCCATCGGCCCGACGTGGATGCCCGGCACTAGGCCGGGCATGACGGTGGTGAGGGGGAACGGGCTCCGTTCCTGCCCCCCGCGACGGCCCAGCCGTCGCCGTTCCCCGGACAAGCGACGGCACAGCCGGAGCGCCGATCCGGGGTCCAGCGCAGGGCTCCCGCGCAGCGGGGCAATGCCTGAGGGCGATTGGTTTCGGAAGCGCCTTCGGCGTTTCCTTGCGCTGGGCCCCGGCTCTCCTTTCCCTGCGCAACGCTCCGTTGCAGTCGGCCGGGGCGCGAGGGTGGTTTGGGCGCGGGGGCTTGCGGATGGGGGAGAAGGTGGCAAGCTGGGGCGGTGCGGGCTTAGCCCTTTTTAGTCACTCAGTTTGCCAAGGACGGGGGCAAGAAGCGGAGGCATCCGGTGATTGCAAGGTTTGATGGCAATGTGATTACCCGACCATCAGACTCCCAATACGCCCACAACAACGCAATAACGCCCCCAAAACTACTTAATTGTAAACAAAAGTCGAACGGACGCCAACATGCCGATTGAAAAGCAAATTCGCGAAAAAATATTGTCATATTGTGAGAATCATTTACCGAAAAATAGTGGCGAAATGTTCGATTTTATCGACGATACTGAACTCAAAAACAAGATAATACTAGAGTTTGATTCCGCTAGATACATATACAAAATGGGTGAGGCTCTACAAGTCGACAGCTATCGCCGACACGCCCATGTAAAATTCCAAATTGTTCAGTATGCAGGAATATACGAGGCAATAATCGTACATTTGTTATGGAATAATTTCAAAAAACATCCTGAAGTTCGTAACATTGAAACGCACACAACCTATAAATCTGTGGCGAAGATGCCAAAAAATATCAACCTGACAACCGAGAAAGGTGAGCAGGTCGATCTGTGCGTTTTATCAGAACAAAAAACATCGGTTGTTTCGATAAAATTCGATGATAAAGTTTCTGCGGCTGTAAAGATAGGGTTTATTGATTCTCAGATAGCTGATGAAATAAAAGAATTTTATAAGCTTAGAAACGCCATACACCTTCAAAGCGCTGTAAGAAATAATATAAAATATGAAATAAATAATTCATTACTAGCATATAGACGACTTTTACCATTCACTCGAGGAATAAAGGGGTTTCTCAGATCGGGAAAACTTCCGGCCAACGCTCGTCCTAAGCCTATCTCTCAGAAAAAATAACTGACCTACAAGGGGATGGGCTCACGCCCCTCCCCTTGCCCCCCTCACCTCACCTCGAAAACTTCTTGTACTGAATCCGCTTCGGAATCACCGAATCCGTCCCCAGCCGGCGCTTCTTGTCCTCTTCGTAGTCCGCGAAGTTGCCCTCGAACCATTCCACGTGGCTGTCGCCCTCGAAGGCGAGCATGTGGGTGGCGACGCGGTCCAGGAAGAAGCGGTCATGGGAGATGATGACGGCGCAGCCGGCGTAGTCCTCCAGCGCCTCTTCCAAGGCGCGCAGGGTGTCCACGTCGAGGTCGTTGGTGGGCTCGTCGAGCAGCAGCACGTTGCCGCCTCGCTGGAGCACCTAGGCGAGGTGGACGCGGTTGCGCTCGCCGCCGGAGAGCATGCCCACCTTC
>JAYSCE010000082.1:0-11772 GCA_041915035.1 Xanthobacter sp. | reverse complement strand
AGGTGGAGGGCGTAAAGATGCGCTTCCGCCCCTCCTTCTTCCCCTTCACCGAGCCCAGCATGGAAGTGGACATCCAGTGCGACCGCTCCCGCCCCGGCGAGATCCGCTTCGGCGAGGGCTCGGACTGGCTGGAGATTCTCGGCTGCGGGATGGTCCATCCCAACGTGCTGCGCAACTGCGGCATCGACCCGGACGAGTACCAGGGCTTCGCCTGGGGCATGGGCATCGATCGCATCGCCATGCTCAAGTACGGCATGAGCGACCTGCGCGCCTTCTTCGAGGCCGACGTGCGCTGGCTCTCCCACTACGGCTTCCGTCCGCTGGACTTCCCGACGCTGGCCGGCGGCCTGAGCGCGTAAGGGCCAACCAATGGAAGAGCCTGACGATAGGTTCGATCCGTTCCTGCGTCGCTCCCGAACCGGAGCGACGGGACAAGACATCGATGACCTGGATCACAGGCTTCAACAAGTTGAACAAGCGGTCTATCGAATCGAAGAGAAAATTGACGACCTCATCCGTGACCGAAATGAAACATGGGCTTTGATTTTCCGCAGAGGGAAAATCACCGTCACTTGGTTGGCTATAGCCTTCGTGGTCGGGTGGGTCGTTCGATTGATCTTGGCACGCTGAGGTCCAAATGAAATTCACCTACTCCTGGCTCACGGACCATCTTGAGCCCACCGCCAGCTTCGACCAGATCGTGGAGCGCCTCTCCCTTATCGGCCTTGAGGTCGAAGGGGTGGAGGACAAGGCCAAGCAGCTCGCGCCCTTCGTGGTGGGCGAGGTGCTGACCGCCGAGAAGCACCCGAACGCGGACAAGCTGCGCGTCTGCACCGTTTCTGTCGGCAAGGGCGATCCCATCCAGGTGGTCTGCGGCGCGCCGAACGCGCGCGCGGGCCTGAAGACCGTCTTCGCCGCGCCGGGCACGGTCATCCCCACTTCGGGGCTGGAGCTGAAGATCGGCAAGATCCGCGACGTGGAAAGCCGCGGCATGCTCTGCTCGGCCCGCGAGATGGGCCTTTCGGAAGAGCATGACGGCATCCTGGAGCTGCCGGAGGATGCCCCCGTGGGCGCGCCGTTCGCGGAAGTGCTTGGCCTTAACGACCCGGTCATCGAGATCGCCGTGACGCCTAACCGGGCCGACTGCCTCGGCGTCTCCGGCGTCGCGCGCGACCTTGCCGCCGCCGACCTCGGCGAGTTGATGGCGCCGCGGGTGAAGCCGGTGGAGGGCACCTTCCCTGCCCCGCTGACGGTGACGCTGGAATTCGGCGAGACCTCGCCGCTCTGCCCCGCCTTTGCCCTTCGGGTGGTGAAGGGCGTGAAGAACGGTCCCTCTCCGCAATGGATGCAGGACCGCCTGCGCGCCATCGGCCTGCGCCCCATCAACGCGCTGGTGGACGTCACCAATTTCATGACGTTCGACCGCAACCGCCCGCTTCACGTCTTCGACCTGAAGAAGGTGAGCGGCCATCTCGTGGTGCGCCGGGCCAAGGGCGGCGAGACGCTGCTGGCACTCGACGGCAAGACCTATACCCTCGACGAGAGCATGTGCGTCATCGCCGACGACAAGGGCGTGGAAAGCCTCGCCGGCATCATGGGCGGCGAGGAGTCCGGCTGCGACGAGAGCACCACGGATGTGGTGATCGAATCGGCGCTCTGGGACGCCATCAACATCGCCCAGACCGGCCGCAGGCTCGGCATCAATTCCGATGCCCGCTTCCGCTTCGAGCGCGGCGTGGACCCGGCCTTCACGGTGCCGGGCCTCGACCTCGCCACCCACCTCATCCTTGAACTGTGTGGCGGCGCGCCCTCGGAGATGGTGCTGGCCGGTGCCATCCCCGACACCGCCCGCACCATCGCGTTTCCCCTCACCGAGGTGAAGCGGCTGACGGGACTGGAAGCCTCCGAGGACGAGATTCGCGGCGTGCTGGAAAAGCTCGGCTTCGCCGTCTCCGGCACGGCGCCCGTGCTTGAGGTGGTGCCGCCCTCCTGGCGCGGCGACATCGAGGGCAAGGCGGACCTCGTGGAAGAGGTGGTGCGCATCCTCGGCCTGGAGCGCGTGCCCTCCACCGAGCTGCCGCGGGGCGCCGATGCCCGCAAGGCGGTGCTGACCACGCTCCAGCTGCGGAGCCGCAAGGCCCGCCGCTCGCTGGCGGCGCGGGGGATGGTGGAAGCCGTCACCTGGTCCTTCGTGTCCAAGGAGGCCGCCAAGCTGTTCGGCGGCGGCGCGGACGCCCTCGCCTTGTCGAATCCCATCGCCTCCGACCTCTCGGACATGCGCCCGAGCCTCCTGCCCGGTCTCATCAAGGCGGCAGGCGCCAATGCGGCGCGCGGGGCGGGTGACGTGGCCCTGTTCGAGGTGGGTCAGGTCTTCCTCGGCGACGGCCCCGGCGACCAGCGCCAGGCTGCCTCCGGCATCCGCCGCGGTACGGCCAAGCCCTCGGGCAGCGGCCGCCATTGGGCGGGCAATGCGGCGGCAGTGGATGCCTTCGACGCCAAGGCCGACGCCCTCGCCGCGCTTTCCGCCTGCGGCGCGCCGGTGGCGAATCTGCAGGTCACTACCGATGCCCCCGGCTGGTACCACCCCGGCCGCTCCGGCACGCTGCGCCTCGGCTCCAACGCCATGGCCCATTTCGGCGAGATCCATCCCGCCGTGCTGGAGGCCCTGGACGTGACGGGGCCGCTGGTGGCCTTCGAGATCGTGCTCGACAAGATCCCGGAGCCCAAGGCCAAGGCGACGCGGGTGAAGCCGAATCTCGACCTCTCGCCCTTCCAGGCGGTGAAGCGCGACTTCGCCTTCCTCGTGGGCCGGGACGTGGCCGCCGCTGACATCCTCAAGGCCGCGCAGGGCGCGGACAAGAAGCTCGTCACCGGCGTCGGCGTCTTCGACCTGTACGAGGGCAAGGGAATCGATCCCGACAAGAAGTCGGTGGCCGTTGAGGTCACGCTCCAGCCGCGCGAGCGCACGCTCACCGACAAGGAGATCGAAGAGGTCGCCGGCCGCATCGTCGCGGAAGTGGCGAAGAAGACGGGCGCAACGCTGCGCGCCTGACGAGAAGCGCCGGCGGCGCGTGTTGTCCCCATGCTCTGGATTGACGCGCGCCGCCGCTGCCCCTATAAGCCGAGCCCGAACTCAGGCGGCTGCGGCGGCCGGAGCCCAGCCCTCATTTCCGCTTGATCCTCATGGATCGGGTCGCGAGCCGGGCAGCAGCGAACCATCGCCGTCGCAGCGCCGCTGCTGGGGTCCGAACCGCAAGGCGGCCTCAAGACATCTGGAGATTTGACCGTGAAGCGCACCTATCAACCCAGCAAGCTCGTGCGCAAGCGCCGCCACGGCTTCCGTGCGCGCATGGAGACCCGCAACGGCCGCAAGATCATTGCCGCCCGCCGCGCCCACGGCCGCAAGCGCCTGTCCGCCTGAGGGTGGACCCTCGCGGAGCTGCCCGACTTCGGGAGCCGTCCAACGTGGAACGCCCGTCGGATACCAATCCGGATCGTCTCCGTCGGCTGGACCGTCTCAAGAAACGCCGTGATTTTCTCGCTGCGGCCAAGGCCGAGCGTGCCGGCGTCGCCTCCTTCCTCATGCAGGGCCGCGATCGCGGTGATGGGGAAGATGTGCGGGTCGGCTTCACGGTGACCAAGAAGACCGGCAATTCCGTCATGCGGAACCGCATCCGCCGCCGCCTCCGAGAGGCGGTGCAGCGGGTGCTGCCGGAGGCTGGACGTCCCGGCTTCGATTACGTGCTGGTGGCCCGCGAGGCCGCGCTGCGTACCCCCTTCGACAGCCTCGTGTCCGAGATGGAGCGCGCCGTGCGCAAGCTGCACGCGCCCAAAGCTCCGAAGGACGCCTCCCCCAAAGACAAGGCGCGGTCCCGGCAGGGTGCGCCGCGAGTCTTAAAAGAGTCGCTGCCGGCGTCTAAGGACGCCGCACGCTCCGCCGGCGCTGCCGGCCCGAACGCTCCCGATTTGACGATGCCGCCGACGGAGACCCTCCGGCATGAGTGAAAACCGCAACATGTTCATCGCCATCGGCCTGTCGATGGTGATCCTCATCGGCTGGCAGTTCTTCTTCGGTATTCCGCAGGCGGAAAAGCAGCGGCAGGCCGCCGAGCAGCAGCGAATCGAGCAGGCTGCCCAGCAGCAGGCGCAGTCGCAGTCGAGCACAAGCCCGGCGCCGGGTGCCGCTCCGGGAACCACGCCCGCGGGCTTGCCCCAGGCGGGCACTCCGGGCGCCGGCCGGGCCCTGACCCGCGCCGAGGCGATCGCCGCCTCCCCCCGCGCGCCCATCGCCACCCAGCGCCTCAGCGGCTCGATCTCGCTGCGCGGCGCCCGCGCGGACGACCTGCTGCTGACCGAGTATCACGAGACGGTGGACGCCAAGAGCCCGAACATCGTGCTCCTGTCGCCCTCGGGCGGTCCCAACCCCTTCTATGCGGAATTCGGCTGGACCTCGGCCGCTGGCGCCGGCGTCGCCGTGCCTGGCCCCGACACGCTTTGGAGCGTGCAGCCCGGCGCGACCCTGACCGAGAAGACCCCCCTCGTCCTCACCTGGGACAACGGGCAGGGCCTGACCTTCCGCCGCACCTTTACCATCGACGACCACTACATGTTCGCGGTGAAGGACGAGGTGGAGAACAAGGGTTCCGCCGCCGCCACCCTCTATCCCTACGCCCTCGTTTCGCGGCACGGCGTGCCGCATGTGGCGGGCTTCTACATCCTGCATGAGGGCCTGATCGGCGTTCTCGGCGACAATGGCCTGCAGGAAGTCACCTACGCCAAGATGGACAAGGAGAAGCCGCTCACCTTCTCCGCCACCGGCGGCTGGCTCGGCATCACCGACAAGTACTGGGCGGCGACCGTCATTCCCGATCAGAGCGTGAAGGTCGACGCCAAGTTCTCCTCGGCCATGATCAACGGCCAACAGACCTTCCAGACCGACTACCTCGCCCAGCCTCTCACCGTGGAGCCGGGCAGCAAGATCACCTCCTCCGGCCAGCTCTTCGCCGGCGCCAAGGTGGTACAGGTGGTGGACGGCTATGCCGAGACCTACAAGATCGACCGCTTTGACCGGCTGATCGACTGGGGCTGGTTCTACTTCATCACCAAGCCGCTGTTTCTGGTCATCGACTGGATCTATCGCGTCGTCGGCAATTTCGGCGTCGCCATCCTGGTGGTGACAGTGCTGTTGAAGGGCATCTTCTTCCCGCTGGCCAACAAGTCCTACGCCTCCATGGCCAAGATGAAGGCGGTGCAGCCGGAGCTGACCTCCATCCGCGAACGCTACGCCGACGACAAGGTGAAGCAGCAGCAGGCGATGATGGAGCTGTACAAGAAGGAGAAGATCAATCCGGTGGCAGGGTGCCTGCCCATCCTGATCCAGATCCCGGTGTTCTTCGCCCTCTACAAGGTGCTGTTCGTGACCATCGAGATGCGGCACGCGCCGTTCTTCGGCTGGATCCGCGACCTTTCGGCGCCCGACCCGACAACCGTGTTCAACCTGTTCGGCCTGATCCCGTGGGATCCCGGCTCTGTGCCGGTCATCGGCAGCTATCTCCTGCTCGGCGCCTGGCCGCTCATCATGGGTGTGACCATGTGGGTGCAGATGAAGCTGAACCCGGCCCCGCCGGACCCGACCCAGCAGATGATCTTCAACTGGATGCCCATCATCTTCACCTTCATGCTGGCGCACTTCGCCGCCGGCCTGGTGATCTACTGGGCCTGGAACAACACGCTCTCCGTCACCCAGCAGGCCGTCATCATGCGGCGCAACGGGGTGAAGATCGAGTTGTGGGACAACATCAAGGGGGCCCTCGGCCTCGGCAAGAAACAGGCGGCGAAGGGATAGCCTCCCGGCACCGCTGAGCCTTCAAGCGCCGCGCCCCGCAAGGAGCGCGGCGTTCTTCGTTCCAGGGCTCTCACACCGGGTCGCGCGCGGGGGCCTTCGCCGGAGCGCCGCCGGCCACATGGTCCGGCAGGTAGCAGCGCCCCCCCTCACCGCCCGGCATCTGCGGCAGGAAGGCCGCCCCTTCGCGCTCGAGAAAGTCCATCAGCGCCTGTCCGGCCGGCAGCAGGCGCTTGTCGCGGGCGCGCACCGCCAGCCACTGGCGCACCACCGGCAGCCCCTCCACCTCCAGCACCCGCAGCCGGCCGTCCGCCACCTCCGCCGCCACCGTATGGGCAGAGATGAATGCGAGGCCGAGGCCGGCCATCACCGACTGCTTGATGGTCTCGTTGGAGCCAATCTCCATGGCGATGGGCGGGTTGGGCGCCCCCGCCTCCTCGAACACCCGTTCCATGAGGATGCGCGTGCCCGAGCCCGGCTCGCGCACCAGCAGCGATTCGCGGGCGAGATCGGCCGGGGTGATTCGCTTGCGCCGCTTGAACAGGGGATGGTCCACGGGCGCCACGATAATGTGCGGATGATCGCCGATCAGCCGCGTCTCAGCCTCCAGCGCCGGCGGCGGACGGCCCATGATGGCCACGTCGAAATCAAGGCTGACAATGCCCCGGATGATGTCCTCGCGGTTGCCGATGATAAGCCGGAGCTCGATTTCCGGCCGGCGACGGCGGAAGGCGGCGAGGGCCATGGGGGCGAAATATTTGGCGGTGGAGACTACCCCCACCACCACCGAACCGCGCTCGGGGCTCTTGAGCGCCGCGATGGCCCGTTCTGCCTCCGACAGGGCCCGGGCAATGCGCTCCTGCGCGGATAAAAGCTCTTGTCCAGCGGCGGTCGGTCGCAGCCGCCCGTCCACGCGCTCGAACACCGGGACACCGATGTCCTCTTCCAGCGCCTTCATCTGCGCGGTGACCGCGGGCGGGCTCAAACCCATGTCCTGCGCGGCTTTGGCATAGGACCCGGAGGCGGCGGCGAGAGCCACGAGGCGGAGCTGGCGGAGGGTCCAATGGGGCGCCACTTCAGATTTCCTGAATGCCTACTTCATATCATTTAAATTTACCTGAAATCGGCGCGGGGGCAAGGTCACCTCAACAAACAGGAGGGCCGCCATCATGGGTGCCGACGCCGCCATCGGGCAGATCAAGGACGCCAAGAAGAGGTACGCCGCAGGCGTGCTGAAGTATGCGCAGATGGGCTATTGGGATGGCGACTACCAGCCCAAGGACACCGACGTCCTCGCCCTGTTCCGCGTCACCCCCCAGGACGGCGTGGACCCCATCGAAGCCGCCGCGGCCGTCGCCGGCGAAAGCTCCACCGCCACCTGGACCGTGGTGTGGACCGACCGCCTCACCGCCGCCGACATGTACCGCGCCAAGGCCTACAAGGTGGAGCCGGTGCCGGGCCAGCCGGGGCAGTATTTCTGCTGGGTTGCCTACGACCTCGACCTGTTCGAGGAAGGCTCCATCGCCAACCTCACCGCCTCGATCATCGGCAACGTCTTCTCTTTCAAGCCGCTGAAGGCCTGCCGTCTGGAGGACATGCGCCTCCCCGTCGCCTATGTGAAGACCTTCCGCGGCCCGCCCACCGGCATCGTCGTGGAGCGCGAGCGCCTCGACAAGTTCGGTCGCCCCCTGCTGGGCGCGACCACCAAGCCGAAGCTGGGTCTTTCCGGCAAGAATTACGGCCGCGTGGTCTACGAAGCCCTCAAGGGCGGACTCGACTTCGTGAAGGACGACGAGAACATCAACTCGCAGCCCTTCATGCACTGGCGGGACCGCTTCCTTTACTGCATGGAAGCCGTCAACAAGGCGCAAGCCGAGACGGGCGAGGTGAAGGGGCACTACCTCAACATCACCGCCGGCACCATGGAAGAGATGTACCGCCGCGCCGAGTTCGCCAAGGAGCTGGGCTCCGTGGTGGTGATGGTGGACCTCATCGTGGGCTGGACGGCCATCCAGTCCATCTCCCACTGGTGCCGCGAGAACGACATGATCCTGCACATGCACCGTGCGGGCCATGGCACCTATACGCGCCAGAAGGGCCACGGCATCTCGTTCCGCGTCATCGCCAAGTGGCTGCGCCTCGCCGGCGTCGACCATCTCCACACCGGCACAGCGGTGGGCAAGCTGGAAGGCGACCCCATGACCGTGCAGGGCTACTACAACGTCTGCCGCGAGATGGTGACGAAGACCGACTATCCGCGCGGCATCTTCTTCGATCAGGACTGGGCTGGCCTGCGCAAGGTCATGCCGGTGGCCTCGGGCGGCATCCATGCCGGCCAGATGCACCAGCTCATCGACCTGTTCGGCGAGGACGTGGTGCTCCAGTTCGGCGGCGGCACCATCGGCCATCCGGACGGCATCCAGGCCGGCGCCATCGCCAACCGCGTCGCACTCGAAACCATGATCCTCGCCCGCAACGAGGGCCGGGACATCAAGAACGAGGGCCCGGAAATCCTGATCGAGGCCGCCAAGTGGTGCCAGCCGCTGCGCGCCGCGCTCGATACCTGGGGCGAGGTGACCTTCAACTACGCCTCGACCGACACGTCCGACTTCGTGCCCACCGCGTCCGTCGCCTGAGGAGAAGAGACATGCGCATCACCCAAGGCACCTTCTCCTTCCTGCCCGACCTCACGGCGGCCCAGGTCAAGGCCCAGATCCAGTATGCGCTGGAGCAGAACTGGGCGGTCTCGGTCGAGTACACCGACGATCCCCATCCCCGGAACACCTATTGGGAGATGTGGGGCCTGCCCATGTTCGACCTGCGCGACGCCGCCGGCGTCTATGGCGAGGTCGAGGCCTGCCGCGCCGCCCATCCCGGCAAGTACGTGCGGGTCAACGCCTTCGACTCCACCCGCGGGTGGGAGACGATCCGCCTGTCCTTCATCGTGCAGCGCCCGGCGAAGGAAGACGGCTTCCGCCTCGACCGCACCGAGGGCCCGGGCCGCACCCAGCGCTATTCGCTCCAGAACCGGGCCTACGCGGCCGGGTGATCTGACCAACCGTCTCGAGCTTCACCAGCGCGGCCGTTCCCACCGCGCCACTTAACGCCGAGGTTCGATCATGCTCGATGTTGCCACATCCGCACCGTCCGCCGCGTTGCCGGCTGAGGCTGCCGAGGGCAGGCTCGACCTCGGCGCTCTCTTCACCGAGAGCGAAGTCCCTGAATTCCTCGCCGAACTGGACGAGGGCCTGATCGGGCTCAAGCCCGTCAAGCGGCGCATCCGCGAGATCGCCGCCCACCTCGTCATCGGCCGGGCCCGTGAAAAGCTGGGCCTCACCTCCGGCGCGCCGACGCTGCACATGGCGTTCACCGGCAATCCCGGCACCGGCAAGACCACCGTCGCCCTCAAGATGGCGCAGATCCTCCACCGCCTCGGATATGTGCGGCGGGGTCATCTTGTCTCGGTGACGCGGGATGATCTTGTGGGTCAATATATCGGCCACACGGCACCGAAGACCAAAGAGATTCTTAAGAAGGCCATGGGCGGGGTCCTGTTCATAGACGAGGCTTATTATCTGTACCGGCCCGAGAACGAGCGGGATTACGGTCAGGAAGCCATCGAGATTCTGCTCCAGGTGATGGAAAACCAGCGGGACGATCTCGTGGTGATCCTCGCGGGCTACAAGGACCGCATGGACCGCTTCTTCGAGAGCAACCCTGGCTTCCGCTCCCGCATCGCCCACCACATCGACTTCCCCGACTATGAGGACGCCGAGTTGGTGGAGATCGCCAAGACCATGGCCGCCGATGCGGACTATGCCTTCAGCCCGGAGGCCGAGATCGCGATCGAGGAATATGTGGCCAAGCGCCGGCTCCAGCCGAACTTCGCCAACGCGCGCTCCATCCGCAATGCCCTCGACCGCATGCGGCTGCGCCAGTCGCTACGTCTGTTCGAGACCGGCGGCCTGACCGACCGTGCCGCGCTCGCCACCATTACGGAAGGGGATGTCCGCGCCAGCCGGGTGTTTGCCGGCGGCATCGACGCCCCGAACTACAAGCCCCAGGTGGAATAATCCGCCGCGGGATCAAGAATAAAACCTGTGACGGCCCGCTGAACGGGCCGCGCGGAGGAGCCCTCAGGGAGACCTGCCATGTTGGAGACGAACGCAGACCATCGGGCCGCAGCTGCCCAGGCTGCAGGTGTCGCAGCCTCGCGTATCACGCTCACCGTCATGCTCGAGG
This sequence comes from Xanthobacter sp., assembly GCA_041915035.1. GTDB lineage: Bacteria > Pseudomonadota > Alphaproteobacteria > Rhizobiales > Xanthobacteraceae > Xanthobacter. Next base: position 1,688 of record JAYSCE010000082.1, on the reverse strand, counting down.
AGTGGGCCGGCGCGGACGCCCGCCGCCGCGCCGTGGCGGATACCGTCTGCGCGCTTGCCACCGGCTGTGCATCGCTGGCCGCCGCCATCGCAGAGGGGCCGCTCGCCGGCGACCTCGCCCGCACCCTCTCTTCCGGCGAAGCCGGCGAGGGCCAGAAGGCGCTCGACGTCATCTCCAACGACATCGTCATCGGCGCGCTCAAGGCGGCGCCGGTCGCCGCGGTGGCGTCCGAGGAGAACGACGCACCGGTCCTGCTCGATGCCACGGCGCCGCTGCTGGTCGCCATTGACCCGCTGGACGGCTCGTCCAACATCGACACCGACATCTCGGTCGGCACCATCTTCGCCGTCTTCCCGCGTCCCGAAGGCGCCGACGCGTCCGCGGCCTCGGCCTTCCTGCAGAACGGGCGGGACATGCTGGCGGCGGGCTATGTGGTCTACGGCCCCCACACCGCGATGATGCTGACGCTCGGCGCCGGCACCTGGCACTTCGCCCTCGACCGCGCCGGCCTCTTCCGCCTGGTGAATGCCGAGGTGAAGGTGAAGGAGGGCGCGTCCGAGTTCGCCATCAACATGTCCAACTACCACCACTGGGACGTGCCGGTGCGCGACTATGTGGACGACTGCCTCGCCGGAAAGAAGGGCCCGCGGGAACGCGACTTCAACATGCGCTGGGTCGCCTCCATGGTGGCGGACGCGCATCGCATCTTCCAGCGCGGCGGCATCTATCTTTATCCGGGCGACAGCCGGAAAGGCTACAGTCACGGCCGCCTGCGGCTGCTCTACGAGGCATTCCCCGTCGCCTTCCTGATGGAGCAGGCGAGCGGTTCGGCCACCGACGGCCGGGGCGCGATCCTCGACCTCGACGCCACCGCCCTGCACCAGCGCGTGCCGTTCATCTTCGGCTCCCGCGACGAGGTGGCCCGGGTCTCCCGCTATCACCTGGAGCCGAACGGCCACGGCGAACGCTCGCCCCTGTTCGCGCGGCGCGGCCTGTTCATCTGACCCGCGCCCCCTGATCTCCGGAATTCGAGCACGCCATGTCCAGCAAGCACCCCATCATCGTCGTCACCGGTTCGTCGGGCGCCGGAACGACCTCCGTCAAGCGGACTTTCGAGCAGATTTTCTATCGCGAGAAGGTCAAGGCGGCCTTCGTGGAAGGCGACAGCTTCCACCGCTACGACCGCTATGAGATGCGCGAGTTGATGGCCGCCGAGGCGGCCAAAGGCAACAAGCACTTCAGCCACTTCTCGCCCGAGACCAACCGGCTGGAAGATCTCGAGCAGCTGTTCAAGGACTATGGGGCGACCGGCTCCGGTCGCTTCCGCCACTATGTCCACGACGCTGCCGAAGCGAAGCTCTACAACGCCGAGCCCGGCCGCTTCACCGATTGGGAAGACCTGGAACAGGGCACCGACATCCTCTTCTACGAGGGCCTGCACGGGGCGGTCGTCACCGACGAGCTGAACCTCGCCCAGCATGCCGATCTGAAGATCGGCGTCGTGCCGGTCATCAATCTGGAGTGGATCCAGAAGATCCACCGCGACAAGGCCACCCGCGGCTATTCCACCGAGGACGTGACCGACACCATCATGCGGCGCATGCCCGATTACGTGCGCTACATCTGTCCCCAGTTCACCGAGACCGACATCAACTTCCAGCGCGTGCCGACGGTGGACACCTCCAACC